>NZ_JBNNOB010000020.1:0-40078 GCF_050274375.1 Sphingomonas sp. NPDC019816 | reverse complement strand
GCATAGGCGCCGACGTCGAGCGCCAGTTCGCCGTCCTTGCTCAGCTTGCCGCCGCGCGGATAACTCCAGATGACGGTGGCGAGGCCGGCGTCGCGCGCTTCGGCCGACAGGATCGCGATCTGGTCCATCGCGTCGAAAATGCCGTCCGAGCCCGGATAGATGGTAAAGCCGATCGCCGAGCAGCCCAGCCGCACCGCGTCCTGCACGCTGCCCGTCACGGCCTGGGTGATCGAGGTGCCCCAGCTGTTCGAGCTGTTGATCTTCAGGATCGTCGGGATCTGGCCCGCGAAGGTGTCGGCTCCCGCCTCCAGCATGCCCAGCGGCGCGGCATAGGCCGACAGGCCGGCG
This sequence comes from Sphingomonas sp. NPDC019816, assembly GCF_050274375.1. NCBI lineage: Bacteria > Pseudomonadati > Pseudomonadota > Alphaproteobacteria > Sphingomonadales > Sphingomonadaceae > Sphingomonas > Sphingomonas sp. NPDC019816. The sequence goes on along the minus strand of NZ_JBNNOB010000020.1, from coordinate 39,730 downwards.
TCGATCGCCAGCTGGAAATGATAATGCGGGTCATAAGCGGCCGGGTTCACCGCGAAGCTGCGCGCCGGGCCATGTTCGAAACCCTGGTCGACCGGCAGGATGATCAGCTTGCCGGTGCCGCCCAGCTTGCCCTGCATCAGGATGCGGGCCAGATTGGCCTTCACCGCGGCGGGCGTGCCTTCATATTTGTCGAGAATGGCCTTCACGATCGGGGTCATGCGAACTCTCCAAAGAAATTATCGGGCAAAAACGGGGGTCAGAGCATCAGCCAGCGGCGCAGCGCCTGATCGACCTGCTCCATCCGGGTGGGCGAAGCATGGCCGATGACTTTGACGATATGATTGCGCGGGATGGACAGGATCTTGTCGACCTGCACTTCGCACTCGACGGTCAGGCCGGTATGCTCGCGCGGGGAAAAGGCGACGCGGAACAGCGCCTCGCCGCCGACGACCGAGGTCATCGGACAGACGGTGATGGTGTTGTGCGTCTCGTTGTACAGGTCCGACTGGACGACCAGGAAGGGGCGGTGATCGCCCCCCTCACCCATCGTCGCCAGAACGATCGCGGCGTGCGAGATCGTCACGCGCCGGCCTCCTGCGCCAGCTTATTCCAGAAGGCGAAATCCTCGGGCGTGTCGCGCCTGGACGCGCGCGTCGACTGGCGTCGCGCCTCGCGGCGATAGGCTTCGTCGTGAAGATCGACATAGCGGCGAACCGCTTCGCGCGCGATGTCGCTCTTGCTGCGCCCCTGCGTGCGTGCGACGGCCGCCAGCCGCTCTTCCAGTTCGGTATCGAGGCGGACGCCGAGCATTGTCACTTCCTTCGTTTAACGCGTTTAACCTAGCAAGTCCGACAAGTCGGATCAAGCGATCTTGACGATCCCGGCTACTAGGATGATCCTGCTTTGGGGCATTAAGGGGGGTGCGGTATAAGATGGCTGACATGGATGGCGGCCGTGACGACGGCGGCAACCGCACTGGGCGCACCGGCGGCAGAGGGACGTTCGCCGAAGGTCGGCGAGATGGCGCCCGATTTCGATCTGACGCTGATCGACGGAACGCATGTCCGGCTGGCCGATCTGCGCGGGCAGGTGGTCGTGCTGAATTTCTGGGCGACGTGGTGCGGACCGTGCCGCACGGAGCTTCCCCTGCTCGATCATTATTACCGCGTTCAGGGAAAACACGGCCTGAAGGTGTTCGCGGTGGCGACCGAGGATTCGCTGCCCCTTTACCGGTTGAAACCGCTATTCGCCGCGATGGCCGTTCCGTCGGCGCGACGGATCAAGGGGCCTTATGCGACGCTGGGCGCGGTGCCGACCAACTATATCATCGATCGCGCCGGACGCGTCCGTTACGCCGATGCGGCGGCGTTCGATATCGACGATCTCAACCGGTTGCTCGTGCCGCTGCTAAAGGAAACCCCGCCGCCCGAGGCGACGGGGTCCTAATCTGTCATTCCCCCTTTGCAGGGGAGGACTGAGGTTACGCCATCAGCGCCGCGACGCCGGGCAGGTCCTGGCCTTCCATCCATTCCAGGAACGCGCCGCCCGCCGTCGAGACGAAGGTGAACTGCGTCCCCACCCCCGCCTGGTTGAGCGCGGCGACGGTATCGCCACCGCCCGCGACCGAAACAAGGCTGCCGTCCTGGGTCAGCGCTGCCGCCGTCTTGGCCAGCGCGACGGTCGCCATGTCGAAGGGCGGCGTCTCGAACGCGCCGAGCGGGCCGTTCCAGACCAGCGTGCGGCAGTTCTTGAGCACATCGCCCAGCGCCTCGACCGCATTGGGGCCGAGGTCCAGGATCATCTCGTCGGCGGCGACTTCGTGGACGTTGACGGTGCGCGTCTCGGGGTTTGGCTTGAACTCGCGGGCCACCACCACATCATAAGGCAGATGAACGGTGCAGCCCGCCTTGTCGGCAGCGTCGAGGATCTCCTCGGCGGTGCCGGTCAGGTCATGCTCGCACAGCGACTTGCCCACATCGACCCCGCGCGCGGCGAGGAAGGTGTTAGCCATGCCGCCGCCGATGATGAGGTGATCGACCTTGCCGACCAGATGCTTGAGGACCGCGAGCTTGGTCGAGACCTTGGCCCCGCCGACCACGGCCGCGACCGGATGCTCAGGCTTGCCCAGCGCCTTTTCCAGCGCGTCGAGTTCGGCCTCCATCGCGCGGCCCGCGAACGCCGGAAGCTGGCGCGCCAGCCCCTCGGTCGAGACATGGGCGCGATGCGCGGCCGAGAAGGCATCGTTGACGTAGAAGTCGCCGAGCTTGGCGATCGCCGCCGCCAGTTCGGGATCGTTCTTTTCCTCGCCGGCATGGAAGCGGGTATTTTCCAGGATCGCGATATCGCCGGGGTTCAGCGTCGCGACGGCGGCCTCCGCCGCCTCGCCCGCCACGTCGTCGATGAAGCGAACCGGACGGCCCAGCACGTCGCTGTACGGCTGGGTCAGCATCGCCAGCGAATAGTCCGGGTTCCGCTGCCCCTTCGGGCGGCCGAAATGGGCCAGGATCAGGACGATCGCGCCCTTGTCAGCCAGTTCGGTCACGGTCGTGATGGTCGCGCGCAGGCGGGTGTCGTCGGTGACGCGGCCATCGGCCATCGGCACGTTCAGATCCTCGCGGACCAGCACGCGCTTGCCCTGGACATCGCCCATATCGTCGAGCGTCTTGAAGGACTTGGTCATGATTCCTCGATCCTGATGTTATCGCCGATGCGGATCGTGCCGCCCTCGATCACGCGCGTGCAAACGCCGCCGCGCCAGTCGGGGGTCAGGGCCGCGCGCAATCCGTCGGCGATCGCGTCCATGCGGTGGCACGGATCGCATTCCATGGTGATTTGCAGAAGGACAGACCCGATACGCAGCCGGGTGCCTGGAATTTGGGGAAGGTCAAAATCCTCGACCAGCAGGTTCGCGCGGCGCTCCTGCCAGGGGATGTCGCGATCGATTGCGGCCAGCGCGGCGTTCCAGTCGGCCCGCTCGATCAGCGTCACCTGACGTCGTCCGCGGCCACCGGGCTTCACGCGCCCGCGACAATCGCCTTCGATACCGCCCTCCAGGGTGACGATGGCGGTGTCGATCACCGCCATCGGCCCCTTCGGCACGGCATGGCGGGCGATGCCGGCCAGACGCCCGGTCATCGCCCGCCCGTTCGTCATCAGAGGAACTTCGCCATCGCGGTCGCGGTGTCGACCATGCGGTTCGAGAAGCCCCATTCATTGTCGTACCAAGACACGACGCGCACCAGCTTGCCGTCGATCACCGCCGTCTCCAGGCTGTCGACGGTCGAGGACTGCGGCGAGTGCATCAGGTCGATCGAGACCAGCGGCTCGTCGGTATAGACCAGCACGCCCTTCAGCGCCTCGCTCTCCGACGCCGCCTTCAGGATCGCGTTGACCTCTTCCTTGGTCGTGTCGCGCGCGGGCGTGAAGGTCAGGTCGACCAGGCTGACGTCCGGGGTCGGCACGCGGATGGCCGAGCCGTCCAGCTTGCCCTTCAGTTCGGGCAGAACCTCGCCCACCGCGCGGGCAGCGCCGGTGGTGGTCGGGATCATCGACATGGCGGCAGCGCGAGCGCGGCGCAGATCGGGGTGGATCTGGTCGAGGATCTTCTGGTCGTTGGTATAGGCGTGGACCGTGGTCATCAGGCCGCGCTCGATGCCGATCGCGTCGTTCAGCACCTTGGCGACCGGCGCCAGGCAGTTGGTGGTGCACGAGGCGTTCGAGACAATGGTGTGGTCGGCGGTCAGCTTGTCATGGTTGACGCCGTAGACGACGGTCAGGTCGACATTCTTGCCCGGCGCCGAGATCAGCACCTTCTTCGCGCCCGCCGCGATGTGCTTTTCGCACGATGCCTTGTCGGTGAAGAAACCGGTGCACTCCAGGACCAGGTCGACGCCCAGTTCCTTGTGCGGCAGGTTCGCGGGATCACGCTCGGCGGTGACGCGGATGCGCTTGCCGTCGATCACGATGTCATTGCCCTCGGCGGCGACGTCGCCCGGATAGCGGCCATGGATGCTGTCGCGGCTGAACAGCCAGGCGTTCGACTTGGCGTCGGCGAGATCGTTGATCGCGACCAGTTCGAGGGCGCCCTCGCCACGCTCGAGGATTGCGCGCGCCACCAGACGACCGATGCGGCCGAAACCGTTGATTGCAACCTTGACCGTCATGCCAGCAAGCTCCTGTCTCATACGGGCCGTGCCTGGACGACACCGCCCCCGGGTTAAATGGACACCATTTCGGTGATTCCATCATTCGCGCCACGCCTTTCGGAGCCGGCGGGTTCGCTGTCAACCGCCAGCCTGCGCCGCATCGTCCAATTGCGGGTTGCCCCCGCAAGCCATCCTGTTAAGCCGGTGCCATGTCCGAACCCATTGCCGACGATGTCCTGTCCTCCGTCGAGCGTATCGACCGCGCGATCGCGCGCATCGAACAGACGATCCGTACCCGTGCCGCCAAGGAAGAGGCGCTGGCCCGCCGTCACGCCGCATTGAAGGCGCGCATGGCCGAAGCGGTCAGCGCGCTGGACGATGTCATCGCGCGGGGGAGTGCCGCCTGATGGCCGAGGTCACGATCATGGTCGGCGATCGCCCGCATACCGTCTATTGCCAGGATGGCGGCGAGGCGCGTGTGCGGATGCTGGGCCAGATGCTCGATCAGCGCTGGGCCGCTGCGCTGCGGGCCTCGGGCGGACATAATGGCGAGCGTGCGCTGCTGTTCGTCTCGCTGATGCTGGCCGATGCATTGGAGGAGGCGGAACGCCGTCCCCCGGCGGGCGCTGCGGTCAGCGAGGCGGCGCTGGCGCGTATCGCCGAGCGGCTGGAGGCGCTGGCCGATGCGCTGGGACCCGAAAATCGTGACCCACTCGGATAGGATCGAACCCTTGAGTCAGGCGTCACGCTCGCCTACATTGGCCCATGGCGGGCACTGCCCGGTACGAGCCACGATAATCCCTGAGGCTATTCTTCATCCAAGGGGGCTGTCCCTGCCCGGGCCCTGGCCCGACGCACATGGTCCCCACCTGACGTATTGGGCGTCAGTGGATATTACGGCACACGGCCATGGCGGTCCCGCCACCCGCCCCTTACCCGATCTGGCGTCATGATCGACAAACGCGCCCTTCGTGCCCGGATGCGGGCGGTGCGCGACGCGCATGGTCCCGGCATGATCCCGGTACCGCGACCCTTTCTGGACCGCCTGTTCCCACATCAGACCGTCGCGGCCTATCGTCCCATGGGGGCCGAGGCTGATCCGGCCCTGTGGGTCGAGGCGGTGCTGCATGCGGGCGCGACGATCGCCCTGCCCCATGTCACCGACCGCGCCAGCCCCTTGCGCTTTCTGACATGGGCGCGCGGGGAGGATTTGACTGTCGGCGCCTTCGGACTGCACCAGCCCTCGCCCGACGCCCCGGAATGTCGCCCCGACATCATCCTGACGCCGCTGGTGGGCTTCGACCGGCGCGGTAATCGGCTGGGACAGGGCGCGGGGCATTACGACCGCGCCTTCGCCGCCAACCCCGATGCCTGGCGCGTCGGCATCGCCTGGAGCGTGCAGGAGGTCGAGGCGATGGTGCCGGACAGCTGGGACATGCCGCTGCACGCCATCGCCACCGAATCGGAATGGATCGTCCCATGACCCCCAGTTGGCGCAAACCCGCCGGAATGCTGCTGATCGTCGCGATCATCATCGCCTGGGCCGCGCTCGTCGCCAGCCTGTCGGGCGTGGTCGGGGGGTGGCATTGGGTGTTGCAGCTGGTTTTCTATGTCGTCGCCGGGATCGTCTGGATCACGCCGATGAAGCCGTTGCTGCGCTGGATGGAGGGCGGGCGGCGCTGAGGCGGGCGTGTCCGCATGGCCTTCGACTGCGCTCAGGCTGAACGGGGTTTGGTGAGACTATCCCGCCCCAGCCCAAATCGACGCTTCCACACATCCTCCGCACCGTTCGCACTGAGCGAAGTCGAAGTGCACGTCCGACCCCCGCCAAGAAGCGATTGCGGCCCTCAGCGAGCCTTTACGACGCGTTGTAGCGTGGCCTTCGACTGCGCTCAGGCTGAACGGATGTCGGGAATTTTTGAGGTCGGTTTTTTGAGACCGTCGACGCAGCCATGCTGTCGCGCTTCCAAACCGACAATATCCCAGCTGAAGACGAAAACGCCATCCCGAAGGATGGCGCGAGTGACGGGGCTCGAACCCGCGACCTCCGGCGTGACAGGCCGGCGCTCTAACCAACTGAGCTACACCCGCTTGAAAGCCATGTGACGCCAACCCATGTCGGCATCGGCCCCGAGAGGGGATTTCGATATTTTCAGCCATTCCCGTGAGGAAATGGCGCGAGTGACGGGGCTCGAACCCGCGACCTCCGGCGTGACAGGCCGGCGCTCTAACCAACTGAGCTACACCCGCTGAAAGCGTCGAGGCGCGCCAACTAGGCGAGGGTTCCGGGCCTGTCAACGCATCTTTTCAACTTTCTTGCGGAACGTCATCCGGGTCGCTGTCGCGTTCGAGATGGGTGAGCGTTCCATGCTCGAACAGGAAGCCCGCGATGTCGGGCTTTCCAGCGGCCTTCAGGACGGTCTGGAGGATGATCAGCAGCGGCACGGCCAGCAGCGCGCCGACCGTTCCCCACACCCATCCCCAGAAGCTCAGCGAGATCAGGATGAGGACCGGGCTGATGGTCAGGCGGTGCCCGACGATCAGCGGGGTGATCAAATTCGCCTCGACCAAGTGCATGCCGTACATGATCGCGGGCGGCGCCAGCGCGACCCAGATGTCGTTGAACGTCATCAGCCCGCCGACCGCGAGGAGCAGCGCACCGATGACCGGCCCGAAATAGGGGATATAGTTCAACAGGGCGACGATACCGCCCCACATCAAGGGATAGGGCATGCCGAACAGCGACAGGGCGCCCGCGACCGCGCCGCCCAGCGCCAGGTTGATGATGGTGATGGTGCCCAGATAGGCAGAGACGTCGTCCACGACCTCCTGGATCACCCGCGCGGTCGCCATGGCCCCGTCGAAGCTGGTGCGGCCGCGGATCGTGTCCTTGCGCATCCGCGTCCAGCCTGACAGCACGAAGAAGACCACCAGGACCCCGAACAGGAACTGGACGATCAATCCCGGCGCCGATGTCGCGGCCAGTTCCAGGATCGAGCTGGGCGGCGATACGGCGGCCGTCTGCGGCTGGCGGACGGGGGTGCTGGCCACCTGGCGCAGCGCCTTGTTCACATAGCGTTCGAGGTTGGAATACAGGTCGAGCAGCGGCGCCAGATTGTCCTGGATGCGCCCGATCCGGCTGGGGAGCAGGCGGAAGAAGTCCGTCGCCGGCACGATGATCGCCGCCAGCGCGATGTTGGCGACGATCAGGAACAGCAGCACGCACATCAACGCCGCCAATGGCGAAGGCACGCGCCGCCGTTCCAGCCATTCGAGGATCGGCACCAGCGCGATGGCGATGACGAGCGCGGTCGTCAGCGGCAGGAAGAATTCGGCCCCCGCCCGAAGCGCGAAGGGCAAGGCCAGGACGAAGCCCGCGCCGGCGGTCAGCGTCAACCCGGCGAGCAGCCGATCACGACGCATCGCGATCCGTACCGCATCGCGTTGCCCCATTCCGACCGGCATCCCCAGGATGGAGTCGCCCGTCACACCGGTCCTGCCGGCCATGTCGTCCTGCACGTCGTTCATGATCGTCACGTTAGCGGCTTTCCCCTGACTGGGAAGCCGCTAACATGCGTGTTTCATGACGAATATGTCATGTTGCCGAACCGGTGCGACGCCAAGTGGTTTGCCAGCGCCCCGCGACCCTGCGCGCGCCGCGCGTCGGGCGCGGCCGAGATCGGCCCTACCAGGCGCGGGGGATGCCCCCGGTCCGCTCGGCCACCGCATTCTCGATCGACTGGAGCTGTTGGCGGTTCAGCACCCCCGCATCCATCAGATGCCGCATCAATTCGTCCGTCAGCGCAGCCAGGAAATGCAACTCCGCGCGCTCCGATGCGCCGTCTTCGTTCAGAACGTCCATCGCCAACTCCCGATTGATCGTCGTCAGTGTAGCGCTCCGACAAATCCGGCGATAGCCGTTTCCGATTCCGGCGGCGGGCTTGACGTTGACGTAAACTGCACCCATCACGCCGGGATGGATAACGCTTCGCCTTCCGTGCCGTCCCCCGATCGGCTGGTCCAGGGTCTGGTCGACCTGCTCGATGTCGAGGAGATCGACACCGATCTGTTTCGCGGCGCCCGCCGCCCCGGCGGCCAGGGCCGGGTCTTTGGTGGACAGGTGATCGCCCAGGCGCTCCAGGCCGCCCAGCGTTCGACCGAGGCGCCACGCGCCGCCCATTCGCTCCACGCCTATTTCATGCGGCCGGGCGACGAGCGCTTCCCCATCATCTACCGGGTCGAGCGGGATTTCGAGGGGCGCAGCTTCGCGACGCGGCGGGTGATCGCGATGCAGAAGGGCAAGCCGATCCTCAACATGGCCTGCTCGTTCCAGACGCCCGAGGACGGCATGCACCATCAGGATGCGATGCCCGACGTGCCGCGCCCCGACGGCTTGCCCAGCGAGCGCGAGTTGCTCGTCACGCTGGGTGACCAGATTCCGGCGGCCATCCGCGCCTTTTTGAGCAGCGTCCGCCCGATCGAGCTGCGGCCGATCCATCCCCGCCAGGTGATGGCGCCCGCGCCGGGCGAACCCAATCAGGCGATCTGGTTCCGGCTGGTCGCACCCATCGGCGACGACCCCACGCTGCACCGCGCGATCCTGGCCTATGCCAGCGATTTCCTTCTGCTGGGCACCTCCACCCTGCCCCACGGGGTCAGCTGGCTGACCCATGACATGCAGACGGCGAGCCTGGACCATGCGCTGTGGCTGCACGAGCCGTTCCGCGCCGACGAATGGCTGCTTTACGTGACCGATAGTCCCTGGGCCGGCCATGCGCGCGGGTTCAATCGGGGGCGGATCTTCACCGCCGACGGCCGACTGGTGGCGAGCGTGGCGCAGGAGGGGCTGATCCGTCTGCGCGAACCCCGCGGCTGACGGCCTATCCGCGCCGCAGCATGCGCCGTGCCGCCTGCGTCGCGTTGCGGGTGTCCTCAGCGAGTTTCTTGACCTCGGCCGCGACGATGCCGAATCCGCGTCCGGCGGGGCCCGCGCGCGCCGCCTCGATCCCGGCGTTCAGCGCCAGCATGTTGGTCTGTTCCGCGATCGTGGTGATGCTGTCGACGATCCCCTCCATGTCGCGCAGCATGACCTCCAAATTGGTTTGGCGCTCCTCCGCCATCCGGCGGAACTGTTCCGCCTGACGCAACTGTTCGGCGGCCTGCGCCTCCAGCAACACCCGGTCGGTCAGGTCGCTGGCGAACTTCACCACCTTGTAGGGGACGCCGTCGGCGTTCAGGATCGGGGTGTAGGTCGCCTGCAGCCAAACCGGCGTGCCATCGGAGCGACGCCGTTCGAAACGCCCCGCGATGAACTTGCCTTCCGCCAGATCGGCCCAGAGCTTGGCATATTCGGCGGTCCGCACATAGTCGGCGTCGCAGAAGCGGCGATGATGACCGCCGATCGCCTCCCCCCGGCTGTACCCCATTACCGACAGGAACAGGTCGTTGGCGGCCAGGACATGCCCCTTCAGGTCGAATTCGACCACCGCCTGTGACTTGTCGATCGCCGCCAGCTTGCCATGCGCTTCGCCGTCCGCGCGAAGACGCTCGGTCACGTCGCTGCCGACCTTCAGGATCATATCGACATTGCCGTTGGCGTCGAGGATCGGGGTATAGCTGGCCTCCAGCCATACCGAGCGACCGTTGCGGCCGATGCGGCGATAGGTGCCGCTGTGGAACTGCCCCTGCCCCAGGGACCGCCAGAAGCGCTCATAATCCGGCGCCGCCATGATATTGGACGGGCAGAGCAGGCGGTGGGACTGCCCGATCACCTGTTCGACGCGGTAGCCGAACGCCCGGGAGAAATTCTCGTTCGCCCACAGCACGCGCTTCTCTCGATCGAACACCGCCACCAGATGTGCCTGGTTGATCGACTGGAACAGGGGATCGTTCCTCTGCCAGATTTGGTCGTGCAGGGTGTCGTGCAGGGCGGCTATCATAGGCTTATTGTGGCCAAAATGGTCTAACCAAATGCTAACGATCCGACGAAAATGGTCGATTGTTCGATGCCGGATGATGCCAAGGCCCCATACCCGATCGACGGCGCAATCCTTTGCCGAGCATCCACCCGAGGCGATGACCGCAAATATCCCGGTGACCGGGCATACTTTTTCTTCTAAGGTCATCGGCTTGACCAAAAAGGATTAGCGGACATGGCGGCGATGCCCGTCGCAGAGGGGCAGAATACCGAACGCTATCGCCAGAAGCGCGACGCGATACTCGCGGCAGCGGCGGATGCAATCAACGAGCAATCGGCCAAGGGTATGACCTTTGCCGACGTCGCGCGCCGGGTCGGGTTGAACACCACCAGCGTCACCTATTACTTCAAGCGCAAGGAGGATCTGGCCGCCGCCGCGTTCGAGAACACGCTCGACCGCCTCCTCGACATGCTGGATATCGCCGGCCGCGAGCCGACGCCGCAGGCGCGGATCGCCCGCTATATCGCCATCAACATGGACCGGCTGGCACGGATCGAGCGGGGCGAGGAAACCGCCTTCGCCGTCCTGTCCGACCTGCGTGCGACCGAGGAGCCGATTCGCGGGCGATTGATGGCTGGATGGCAGAAGGTGTTTCGCACCACCCGCGCCCTGTGGGGTCCCGCCGCCAGCCGCGCGCATCAGGACCTGTATGGCGCACGCGCGCACGTCCTGCTGGAAAACACCTTCTGGTTGCCGATCTGGCTCCGGCGTTACGAGCCCGATCAATATCACCGGGTCGAGGAACGGTTGCTCGACGTGCTGACCCACGGCATCGCCGCCAGGGACTCGCGCTGGGCGCCCGCGCTCCTCCCGCTGGGTGAGCAGGACGGGTCGGGGCGCGAGGCGGAGCCGGGGCGTGAGGCCTTCCTGCTGGCGGCGACGCGGCTGATCAACCAGCTCGGCTATCGCGGCGCGAGCGTGCAGCGCATCGCCTCCGAGCTGAACGTCACCAAGGGCAGCTTCTACCACCATCTCGATGCCAAGGACGATCTGGTCCTCACCTGCTATCGCCGCAGCTTCGATACGATCACGGCGGCGCAACAGCTGGCCGATGCCGCAGGGGGCAGCCACTGGCATCGCCTGTCGAGCGCGATCGCGACCCTGCTCGACATCCAGTTCGCCGAGCGCGGACCGCTGCTGCGCACCAGTGCGCTGTCCAGCCTGCCCGCCGATGCCCGGCGCGCGATGGTCGACCGCTCCGACCGGATCGCGCGGCGCTATGCGGGGACGATCATGGACGGGGTGGCGGAAGGATCGATGCGCCCCGTCGACGCGCTGATCGCCGCGCAGACGCTGATGGCGCTTCAGAATGCCGCCTTCGACATGCGCAAATGGGCCGCCACCATGGACCGGGGACGCGCGATCGCGCTCTATGCCTCGACCATCCTCTATGGCCTGTTCGACGACCGGTTGCTGGCGGACTGACGCCCCCTACAAATTGCGACAATTGCGGGGGCGCGACGACATGATCGGGGGACAGGCGGCGGGCATAGACGTCATCATCGGAAGGGATCGGCCCTTCCCCGACCCAAGGACCCGCCCACCATGCGAAAGACCCTGATCGGCCTTTCCCTCGGCCTGATGATCACCGCGACCGCCGCCCAGGCGCAGACCGGCACGCCCAACGCCAACCCGATGCGCCATGGCCTGATGGGCGTGCAGCCCGATGCCCAGGGGAATATCGACCGCACCGCCGCGCTGGCCGCCGCCGACCGCCGCTTCGCCGCGATGGACGCCAATCACGACGGCACCGTCACGCCCGAGGAAATGCGCGCCTATCGCGGCCAGAAGCGTGCCGAACGCGCGCAGCGTCGGGGTGACCGCCCCGGCCGCCGCGCGCCGCAGCCGATGACCGCCGAGGCCTTCCGCGCGCGGGCGGCAGCGATGTTCGACCGGCTCGACACCAATCGCGACGGCAAGATCGACGCGCAGGAACGCGCCGCCGCGCCGCACGGGCGCTGGGGCCGTCATGGCGGTGCGGGCCAGTCGGCCCCGGCCACGCAGCCCATGCGCGACGGCGACTGATCGTCGGCGGGGCGGTGCCGGACGCCGGCCCGCCCCGCTTGCGAGTATCCGCCGTCATGCTAGACCCCGGCCCCATGTCCGACACGCCGCATCTGCTGCTCGTCGATGACGAGCGTTCGATCCGCGAACCGCTCGCCGTCTATCTGACCAAACAGGGCTTTCGCGTGACGCAGGCCGGCGACGCCGCCTCGGCGCGCACCCGGCTGGCGGCCTATGCGATCGATCTCGTCATCCTCGACATCATGATGCCGGGCGAGGACGGGCTATCGCTGTGCCGCCATATCGCGGCGACCAGCGAGGTGCCGGTTATCTTGCTGACCGCCCGCGCCGAGGAGACGGACCGCATCGTCGGGCTGGAGATGGGCGCGGACGATTATGTGGTGAAGCCCTTCTCCCCGCGCGAACTGGCGACTCGCGCCAAGGTGGTGCTGCGCCGGACCCAGGCCGGCGGCGCGCGCGTCCATGCGCCCGACAGCGGCTCCTATGCCTTTGCAGGATGGGTGCTGAAATCGGGCGAGCGTTCGCTGGTCGACCGCGAGGGCGTGTCGGTGATGCTGTCGACGGGCGAATACAATCTGCTGCTGGCGCTCGTCAGCCGCCCGCGCCAAGTGCTGACCCGCGACCAATTGCTCGACCTGACCCAGGGACGCGAGGCCGCCGCGTTCGACCGGGCGATCGACAATCAGGTCAGCCGCCTGCGTCGCAAGATCGAGGCGGACCCGAAGTCGCCCGAGATCATCAAGACCGTATGGGGCGGCGGCTATACGCTGGCCGCCGAGGTCACCCGTCTATGATCGTCCGCCCATGACGCTGCGGCTCTGGCCGCGCCGGCTGGCGGCGCAATTGGCGCTGCTGCTCGCCGTGGCGCTGTTCGTGGCGCAGGCGATCAGCTTCACGCTGCTCCTGCGGGAGCGGCGGTCGCTCCTCCTCGAACAGATTTCGGGACCCGCCATCGCGCGCCTGAATGACGCGATCGAGCGGTCGAGCAACGGCCGCATTCCGCCCCATGAGCGTAGCCGGGTGCGCCGCGCCGCCGTCAATCCGATCCCGCCGGGCCTGCCGCGCGTGACGGGGGTCGAGACGCTGATCGGCGAGGGCTTGGTCGAGTCGGGCCATCCGGTCGGGCGGATCGTCACCGGTATCCGCCCGTTCAACCCCGCCGATTTCGACTGGCCGCGCCGCCGTTTCGGACGGCGTCATCCCGTCGACGAGCTGATGATCGCGGTCGAACTGCCCGGCCGGGGCGGCTGGCTGGTCACCCGATCGATCTGGCCGCGCGACGGCATGTTTCTGGTCTGGCGGCTTATCACCCAGACGATGATCCTGTACGGCATCATCCTGTTGCCCGTGCTGTGGATCGGCCGTCGCATCTCCCGCCCCTTGCGCGACCTGACCCGCGCGGCCGAGCATTTCGATCCGCGCGAACCGGGCGAGCCGATCCCCGAGCAGGGGCCGAACGACGTCTCCGCGCTGATCGCCGCGTTCAACGCGCTGCGCCTGCGGATCGGGGCGATGCTGGAGGAAAAGGACCGGATGCTGGGGGCCATCGGCCACGACCTGCGCACGCCCCTCGCCGCGCTGCGTGTGCGGATCGAGTCGGTCGAGGACGAGCAGGACCGGCTGCGCATGGCCGACACCATCGCCGAAATGAACAAGACGCTGGAGGACATCCTCTCGCTCGCGCGGGTCGGCCGGCCCAGCGAGGCGGAGACCGATGTCGACCTGAACGCGCTGGTCGATGCGGTGGTCGCCGACTTCCACGATCTGGGGCAGGAGGTGACGTTCGAGGAGAGCGGGCGGCTTCGGCTGAAGCTGCGCCCTTCACTGATGCGGCGTGCGGTGCGCAATCTGATCGAGAATGCGGTCAAATATGGTCATAGCGCCGATGTGCGGATCGACGCCAAGCCCAACCAGGTGGCGATCATCGTCGCCGATCGGGGGCCGGGCATCGCGCCGGATCAGCTGGAGACGGTGTTCGATCCCTTCATCCGCCTGGAAAGCTCACGCAACCGCGACACCGGCGGCATCGGCCTGGGGCTGGCGCTGGCGCGGTCGATCGTGCGCGAGGCGGGGGGCGACATCCGCCTGGCCAACCGGCCCGAGGGCGGGCTGGCGGCGACCATCACCCTGCCCCGTTAAGCGCCTCACGCATCCCGCGCGACCCGCAGCATCGCGAGCGCGGCCAGCCCCATCACCCCGGCCGCGATGGCCATCGTCCAGACCACGTCCTGCGGGAAGAAGCGGCTGACCACCGCGCCCATCACCGACGACACGATCAGCTGCGGCAACACGATAAATATGTTGAACAAGCCCATGTAGATACCCAGCTTTTCCGCTGGCAGCGCCGCCGACAGGATCGCATAGGGCATGGTCAGGATCGAGGCCCAGGCGATGCCGACCAGCGCCATCGACGCCAGCAACACCCATGCGTCCGTAATCACCAGGAACGACGCGAACCCCGTCGCGCCGCAAAGCAGCCCCAGGATATGCGTATTGCGCCGCCCGATCGCGCGCGCCAGCGGTGGCAGCGCAAAGGCCCAAAGCGTCGCCACCCCGCTATAGACCGCGAACAGCACGCCGACCCAGTTGGCGCCCTCATTGAAGGCCGCGCTCGTCGCATCGCGGGTATGGAACACCCGCTCGGCGACGATCGGCGTGGTATAGATCCACATGATGAACAGCGCCGACCAGGTGAAGAACTGGACCAGCGCCAGCCGCTTCATCGTCGCCGGCATCGCCGCCAGATCGGCCAGGATCTGGCTCAGGGCGTTCTGTGCCTTCCCGCCCCGTACCAGCGCCGCGCTGACGATCTGCGCTAGGCCGAAGGCAACGAGGCCACCGCCCAGTAGGTAGACCGGCTTGTCGAGGCCGAGCCACCCCACCGCCGCGACGATGACCGCCCCGGCGGCGATCCACAGCGGCGCGGCCCCGATCCGCGTGGAGGGCACGGCCTCGCTATGCACCGCCTGCCCCGCATCCTGCTCGGCAAAGGCGGCGATCTGCTGGGGCGAATATTCGCGCGTGGTCAAAACGGTCCACAGCACCGCGACGAACAGCGCGGCCGCGCCGATATAGAAGCCGTAGCGCACCGATGCCGGGACTTCCCCCGCCGGCGCGACATTGGCGACGTGGAAGACATCGGTCAGCAATTGCGGCGCCAGCGATCCCAGCACCGCGCCCGCGCCGATAAAAGCCGTCTGGAACGCATATCCCGCCGTGCGTTGGCGGCTGGGCAGCATATCGCCGACAAAGGCGCGGAACGGCTCCATCGAGATGTTGAGCGAGGCGTCGAGCAGCCACAACAGCATCGCCGCGGCCAGCAGCCCGCCCGCATTGGGCATGCCGATCAGCGCCAGCGTGGCCAGCACCGCGCCCGCCAGGAAATAGGGCCGCCGCCGGCCGAATCGGCTCCAGGTACGGTCGCTATAATGGCCGATGATCGGCTGGACGAGCAGCCCGGTCAGCGGTGCGGCGATCCACAGAAAGGCGAGGTCCTTTTCCGCCGTTCCCATCGACTGGAAGATCCGGCTGACATTCGCGTTCTGCAACGCAAAGCCGATCTGGATACCGAAAAAGCCGAACGAGGTGTTCCACAATCCCCAAAAGCCTTGACGCGGCTTCTCCATATCCCCTCCCAATTCATTTTTATGGTTATGATTATGGCCGCACGCTCGATCCGCGCACGACCAGGGTCGCGGGCAGCAACGTGGCGGTGCGCGGCTTGCCCGAAATCTCTGCCAGCAGCGCGCGGACCAGCAGCCGGCCCGCCGCCGCCGCGTCCTGCACCACGGTCGACAGCGGCGGATGCGCGAAGCTGGCGGCGGGAATATCGTCGAAGCCTACGACCGAGACATCGGCGGGCACGCGCCGCCCCGCCTCGGCCAGCACCCGCATCGCCGCCAGCGCGATCAGGTCGCTCGCCGCCATGATCCCGTCAAAGGCAACCCCGCGCGCCAGCAATTCGCGCGCCGCACGTTCGCCCTCTTCCTCACTGGAGATGGCGCCGACCTGCAATTCCGGGTGGCATGCCATGCCCGCCTCGGCCAGCGCATCGCAATAGCCGCGATACCGGTCGTGAAATTCGGGATAATGGTCGGTCGCGTCACCCAGAAAGGCGATCCGCGTCCGTCCTTGCGCGATCAGGTGCCGCGTCGCCGCCAGCGCGCCGGCATGATTGTCGCAACCGATCGTCAGGCCCGGCTGCCCCGGCGCGACCGATCCCCAGCGTACGAAATGCGTGCCGCGCGCGACCAGCTGGTCCAGCTGTTCGCGATAATCGGCATAATCGCCATAGCCGAGCAGGATCAGCCCATCGGCGCGGTGGCTGTCCTCATAATCGGCCTGCCAGTCATTCTCGACATTCTGGAAGGAGACGAGGAGGTCGTATCCGACCTCCGCACAACTCTCCATGATCGACCCCAACATACCGAGAAAAAAGGGATTGATCAGCGTGCGCCCCGGCGAGGGATCGCGGAACAGCAGCAGCGCCAGTGTCCGCGTCTGCCCGCTACGCAGGTTGGAGGCGGCGCGGTCGACCGTATAGTTCAGCGTCTTGGCGATCGCCTGTATCCGCGCGCGCGTCGCGGCGCTGACCGAGGGGCTGCCCCGCAGCGCACGGCTGACCGTCGGCTGCGAGACGCCGGCCATTTGCGCGATATCGAACGATGTGGGCTTTCTCTGGCCGACCACGGCTCGGGCATCCTCCTGTGCGAATGCGCTCCGGTATGACCGATCCGGGTTGGGCATGCACCATGTCGTAATAATGCAACAGGCCGAAACGGCCGCATTGAATACGTATGCGGGTTGATTGGCATTTGCCGCGATCGATTTCACAGAAAGCCCCAACAACCATACCCGTCCCTTGAAAGAAGGCGGGGTTTCCTGGAGGGGATTTCATGACGGTTCGCCCTGTGGCGCCGGCCGATGCCGCGCGTTCGTTCCTGAAGCTCGGCGTCAGCACGCTCGCGCTGGTCATCGCCGCGCCGCTCGCCGCGCAGAATTATGCGATCGTGCCCGATCCAGCGGCCAAGACAGCCGACAGCGCCAATCCCAATGATGGCGCCGCCGCCCAGCCCCAGACGCAGACGCAGGGCGAAGCCGACAGCACCGATATCGTCGTCACCGGCTTCCGCGCCGCGTTGGAAAACGCCGTCGCCGAGAAGAAGAACCGCGATCTGGTCGTCGAGTCCGTCTCGGCCGAGGATATCGGCAAGCTGCCCGACGCCTCGATCGCCGAGTCGATCGCCCGCCTGCCCGGCGTCACGTCGCAGCGCGTCAACGGCCGCTCCAACGCGATCTCGATCCGCGGCTTCGCCCCCGACTTCTCGACCACGCTGCTGAACGGTCGCGAACAGACCTCGACCGGCGACAATCGCGCGGTGGAATATGACCAGTATCCGGCCGAAGTCGTCAATCAGGTCCTGATCTACAAGACCGCCAATGCCGCGCTGATCGGCCAGGGCCTGTCGGGCACCGTCGACCTGAAGACCATCCGCCCACTCGACTATGGCAAGCGCGTCTTCTCGGTCGGCACGCGAGGCACCTATGCCGATATCGGCAAGCTGAATGCGGGGTCGAAGGACTTCGGCTATCGCGCCACCGCGACCTATGTCGACCAGTTCGCCGACGACACGATCGGCGTTGCGCTGTCCGCCAGCTATCTCAACGAACCATACCAGATTCAGGAAGGCAATGCTTGGGGCTATGCCGACACGACGGTCGGCGGCCAGCCGGCGAAAGTCATCGGCGGCTCCAAATCCTATGTCACCTCGACCACGCTGAAGCGCCTGGGCCTTTCGGGCACGGTGCAGTGGCAAATGAGCGACCATTTCACCAGCACGCTCGACGGCTTCTATTCGGACTTCAACGACGACCAGATCAAGCGCGGTATCGAATTGCCGCTGGCCTGGGGTTCGGGCACGTCGCTGACCAACCCGGTCGTGGCCAACGGCCTCGTCACCTCGGGCACCTTCAACAATGTCGAAGGCGTGATCCGCAACGACTCGTTCCAGCGCAAGGCCAAGCTGTATTCGTTCGGCTATAACGGCAAGTATAAGGGCGATGACGGCTGGAGCGCGATGCTGGACCTCAGCTATTCGCGCACCGATCGCGACGAGATAACGCTGGAGACCTATAGCGGCACCGGCTATGGCCAGGGCTTCGGCGCGACCGATACGATCGGTTTCACCACAGGGCGGAACGGCACCGTCTTCAAGCCGACGCTGAACTATTCCGACCCGAACCTGATCCAGCTGACCGACCCGCTCGGCTGGGGCGGCCAGACGCGCCAGACCGGCTATTTCAACGATCGCAAGGTCACCGACGAGATCAAGCAGTACCGCGTCGAGATCGAGCGCGAGGTCGCAACGCCGATCGTCCATGCCGTCCGCTTCGGCCTGAACTATACCGACCATTCCAAGTCGCTGGCCCCCAACGAGTCGTTCGTTACCCTGCCCGGTGGCGCCACCATCGCGCCGTTGCCGCAACAATATCGCCAGGCGCCGACCGACCTGACCTATCTGGGTCTGGGCCCGATGCTCAGCTATGATCCGCGCGCCTTGTTGGCGGGTGGCGTCATCGTCCTGACCCCGAACACCAGCCCGGACGTGCCCGCCAAGGCGTACACCACGACCGAACATCTGATGACCGCCTATCTCCAGGCCGATCTGCGGGCGCAGCTGGGCGCGGCCGAGTTGACCGGCAATGTCGGCGTGCAGGCGGTCGGTACCGAGCAGAAGTCGCGCGGGCTGATCTATAACGGCACCGGCTATACCAACATCGTCCAGGGCGACGATTATTGGGACATCCTGCCCAGCGCCAACCTGTCGCTGCGCCTGCCCAGCGACTGGGTGTTCCGCGTCGCCGCCGCGCGCCAGATGATGCGCCCGCGCTTCGACGACATGCGGGTCGCGCTGTCCTATGGCTTCGATGCGCAGCAGGGCATCATCTCGGGCAATGGCGGCAACCCGTTCCTCCGCCCGATCCGCTCGAACTCGTTCGACGTGACGGTCGAGAAGTATTTCGGCACGCGCGGCTATCTGGCGGCGCAGGGCTTCTACAAGGATCTCAAGAGCTTCGTCTACAATTTGGAGCAGCCCTATAACTATACCGGCCTGCCCCTGCCCGCCGCCATTCCCGCCGGCATCCCGCTTCAGGGTCGTATCACCCGGCCGATCAACGGCACCGGTGGCAAGATCTACGGCGTCGAGCTGGCGGGCACCTTGCCGCTGGGTCAGGTGGTCGGCTTCCTCGACGGCTTCGGCCTGACGGGCGGCGGGTCGTACACCAAGACCGAGATCACCCCGACGCCGGGCGGCGAGCCCGAGGACATTCCCGGCTATTCGCGCTGGGTCGCCAACGGCACCGCCTATTTCGAGAAATGGGGCCTGAACATCCGTGGCTCGGTCCGCTACCGCTCGACCTTCGTGGGTGAGCTGTCGGGCTTCGGCGCCAATCGCGTCCGCCGCCGCGCCATCGACGAGACGATCGTCGACGGCCAGATCGGTTATGACTTCCAGGAGGGCACGTTCAAGGGGCTGTCGCTGTTCCTTCAGGGCCAGAACCTGACCGACACGCCGTTCGTCACCACCAATGGCGGAAACCGCGAGCAGGTGATCGACTATCAGAGCTATGGCCGACGCTTTCTCGCCGGGTTTACCTATCGCTTCTGATGACCCTATCCCGCGCTGGTTCGATGATCGGCGCGGGCCTTTGTGAGACGCCGCATGGACGCCGCCCCTTCGACAGACCGTATCGCAAGGCCCGCGATCCCACAGGCAGCCATCACACAGCGCGTCGTGATCGTCGGCGGCGGCACCGCCGGATGGATGGCGGCGGCGGCACTGGCGCGGTTCGTCCCCGCCTCCACGCGCATCACCCTGATCGAATCCGATGCGATCGGCACGGTCGGCGTCGGTGAGGCGACCATTCCCGGCATCCGCCTGTTCAACCAGATGCTCGGCCTCGACGAAGCCGCGTTCCTGCGCGCCACCAACGGCAGCTTCAAGCTGGGCATACGGTTCGAGGGCTGGTCTGGCGAGGGCAGCGGCTATCTCCACGCCTTCGGCAGCATCGGGCGCGGCCTGGGGCTGGTGCCCTTCCACCATTACTGGCTGCGCGGCGGTGGCGCGGCGAACCCGGCTTCGCTGTGGACCCATATGGCGAGCGCGCAGGCCGCGATGGCGGGCCGCTTCGCCCCCGATCCGGGCCGCCCCGACCTGCCAAGCGGGCTGGCCTGGGCCTATCATTTCGACGCCTCGCTTTACGCCGCGTTGCTTCGCCGCCATGCGGAAGGCGCGGGCGTGGCACGGATCGAGGGCCGGATCGCCTCGGTCGCACGCGACGCGGCCGGGCGGATCGAGCATGTCGAGTTGGAGGGCGGGCACCGCGAGGTGGGCGACCTTTTCATCGACTGTTCGGGCTTTCGCGCGCTGCTGATCGGCGAGACGCTCGCCGAGCCGTTCGACGACTGGTCCGAACTCCTCCCCTGCGACCGCGCGCTGGCGGTGGCGGGCGAGCGGGCCAGCCCCCTGCCCCCCTATACCCGCGCGATCGCGCACGGGGCCGGCTGGCGCTGGCGCATCCCGCTTCAGCATCGCACCGGCAATGGGCTGGTCTATGACAGCCGGTATCTGTCGGATGACGAGGCGACCGACCGGCTGCTGACCGCGCTGGGCGGCGAGGCGATGGGCGATCCGCGCCCGTTGCGCTTCATCACCGGACGGCGGCGGCGCGCATGGGTCGGCAATTGCGTCGCGCTGGGGCTGGCGGCGGGGTTCCTGGAACCGCTGGAGTCGACCAGCATCCATCTGATCCAGTCGGGGATCGCGCGGCTGCTCGAATATTGGCCGGGGCCGACGCTCCAGCAGACCGAGGTCGATGCCTATAACCGCCTGACCGAGACCGAATGGCTGGGCATCCGCGACTTCCTGATCCTGCACTACCACGCCAATGCCAGGGCCGAGCCATTCTGGACCGAGCGTCGCACGGTGCCCCTACCCGACAGCCTCACCGCGCGGATCGCACTGTTCCGCGCCAATGGCCGTATCCAGCGCGAGGGCGACGAACTTTTCGCCGAGCCCGCCTGGGCGCAGGTCATGATCGGACAGGGCATCCTGCCCGCCGGCCATCACGCCCTCGCCGACGCGCTGTCGGCGGACGAGCTGGACGATTTTCTCAGCCTCACCCGGCGTCACGCCGCGCAGGTGGCCAGCCGGCTGCCGACGCACGACGCCTTCCTCGCCGCGCATTGCGCCGCGCCTGCCCAAAAGGTTGCCCCATGAAAAAGCTGCTGCTCGCCCTGCTCGCGACCGCCACACCGCTCGCCGCACAGGATTATCGCCAGCGCCTGCCGCAGGACGAGGTGATCTATTTCGTCCTGCCGGACCGGTTCGAGAATGGCGACACCGCCAATGATCGCGGCGGGCTGAAGGGTGGTCCGCTGACCACCGGCTTCGATCCGACGCACAAGGGCTTCTACCATGGCGGCGACCTGAAGGGGCTGACCCGGCGGCTCGACTATATCCAGGGGCTGGGCGCGACCGCGATCTGGCTGGGGCCGATCTTCAAGAACAAAGCCGTGCAGGGGGCCAAGGGACAGGAGAGCGCTGGCTATCACGGCTACTGGATCACTGACTTCACCACGGTCGACCCGCATCTGGGGACCGAGGCCGATCTGCGCGCCTTCATTACGGCCGCGCATGGCCGGGGGATGAAGGTCTATATGGACATCATCGTCAACCACACCGCCGACGTGATCCAGTATCGCGAGTGCGCGGAAGGGTCGCCCTGTCCATATCGCGACCGCGCGACCTATCCCTATCAGCGGCGCGGCGGCGTGAAGGGCGCGGCG
Source organism: Sphingomonas sp. NPDC019816 (assembly GCF_050274375.1). NCBI lineage: Bacteria > Pseudomonadati > Pseudomonadota > Alphaproteobacteria > Sphingomonadales > Sphingomonadaceae > Sphingomonas > Sphingomonas sp. NPDC019816. The sequence goes on along the minus strand of NZ_JBNNOB010000020.1, from coordinate 17,732 downwards.
ATCAATCCGGGCTTTCTGGGCGACGATGTACAGACCGCAGCGAACTTTGCGAAGCTGACCGACCCCACTTACGCCTATACGCCCTATGTCCCGGCGGCGGAGAAGAACGCCAAGACCCCCGCCTGGCTCAACGATCCGATCTATTACCACAATCGCGGCAACACGACGTTCGAGGACGAAAGCTCGACCACCGGCGATTTCTCCGGGCTGGACGATCTTTATACCGAGAACCCGCGTGTCATCGCGGGCATGATCGACATTTACGGCGGCTGGATCGACCGGTTCGGGATCGACGGCTTCCGCATCGACACCGCCAAGCATGTGAACCCGGAGTTCTGGCGCAGTTTCGTCCCCGCCATGCTCAACCGCGCCAAGGCCAAGGGCATCCCGAACTTCCATATCTTCGGCGAGGTGACGGCCGGCATGGACCCCGGCGCCCTCGCCCGCTGGACCAAGATCGCCGACTATCCGGCGGTCCTCGACTTCGCGTTCATGAACGCGGTGATCCAGACGGTCGCGGAGAACAAGCCGACGCGTGTCCTCTCCAACCTGTTCGAGGGCGATGTACTCTATGCCAAGGAAGAGGCGACGGCCGACATCCTCCCGACCTTCCTCGGCAATCACGACCATGGCCGCTTCGCGCGTGATGTCCGGGAAGCAAACCCCAATGCCTCGGACGCGGAAATCCTGAAGCGGGTCGAACTGGGCCACGCGATGCTGCTGACTTTGCGCGGCGTGCCGACCATCTATTCTGGCGACGAGCAGGGGTTCGCGGGCGACGGCAACGACCAGGATGCGCGCGAGGACATGTTCGCCAGCAAGGTCGCCAGCTACAACGACAACACGCTGGTCGGCACGTCCAAAACGACCGCAACCAACAGCTTTGTTCCTACCCACCCGCTCTATCGCGAGATCGCGGCGCTTGCTCGTCTGCGCACCGCTAACCCGGCCCTGACGCGCGGGCGGCAGGTGATCCGCGCGCGCGGCGATGTGCCCGGGTTGTTCGCCGTGTCCCGCTTCGATCCCGCCACGGGTCGCGAATATCTGATCGCCTTCAATACCTCGGCCAAGCCGCTCACCCAGGCCGTGCAGGTGGAGACAGCATCGGAGCGGTTCGCGACCCTAGCCGGGACCTGCTCGCCCACCGCCGCGGCACCGGGCAGCCTGATGTTGAATTTGCCTGCCTTCGGCTATGCCGTTTGCGCGGCGGAGAGCCGTTGATGACTGAGACCAACCCCACTGCCGCCCGCCCCTGGTGGAAGGGCGCGGTGATCTATCAAATCTACCCGCGCAGCTTCGCCGACAGCAATGGCGACGGCATCGGCGACCTGCCCGGCATCACCGCGCGGCTGGACCATGTCGCCAGCCTGGGCGTGGACGCGATCTGGCTGTCGCCCTTCTTCACCTCGCCGATGAAGGATTTCGGCTACGACGTGGCGGATTATCGCGACGTCGATCCGATCTTCGGCACGCTGAAGGATTTCGACGCGCTGGTCGTCCGCGCGCACGAACTGGGGCTGAAGGTCGTCATTGACCAGGTGTATAGCCACACCTCCGAAGACCATCCCTGGTTCGCCGAAAGCCGCGCCAGCCGCTCTAATGCGCGGGCCGACTGGTATGTCTGGGCCGACGCCAAGCCTGATGGCTCGCCGCCGTCCAACTGGCAGTCGGTCTTCGGTGGCCCCGCTTGGACCTGGGACGCGCGGCGCGGGCAATATTATCTGCACAATTTTCTGAAGGAACAGCCGCAGTTGCACGTCCATCACGCGGACGTGCAGGCGGAATTACTGGCGACCGCGCGGTTCTGGCTCGACCGTGGGGTGGACGGCTTCCGGCTCGATGCGATCAACTTCATGATGCACGAGCCGACGATGCGCGATAATCCGCCCGCGCCGAATAATGGCAAGACGCGCACCCGGCCGTTCGACTTCCAGCTGAAGCTCTATAACCAGAGCCACGCCGACATCGTGCCGTTCCTGGAGCGTATCCGCGCGACGTTGGACGAGTATGGCGACCGCTTCACCGTGGCCGAGGTCGGCGGCGACGAGGCGGATCGTGAGATGAAGCTGTTCACGGCGGGCGACCACCGGCTGAACACCGCCTATGGCTTCGACTTCCTCTATGCCGACCGGCTGACCCCGCGCATCGTTGCCGAGGCGCTGGCGAAATGGCCCGCCGAGCCGGGCATGGGCTGGCCGAGCTGGGCGTTCGAAAACCATGACGCGCCGCGTGCCGTGTCCCGCTGGACGACGCCCGAGAACCGCGAGCCTTTCGCGCGGATGAAGATGCTGTTGCTGCTCAGCCTGCGCGGCAACGCCTTTGTCTATCAGGGCGAGGAATTGGGGCTGACCCAGGTCGATGTCCCCTTCGAGCGGCTGGTCGATCCCGAAGCCATCGCCAACTGGCCGCTGACCCTGTCACGCGACGGCGTGCGCACGCCGATGCCGTGGAGCAGCAATGCGATTAACGGCGGCTTTTCAGATGCCGAGCCGTGGTTGCCGGTCGGGCCGGATCATGCCGCGCTGGCGGTCAATCGGCAGGATGGCGACCCGGACTCGCTGCTGAACCTCACCCGCCGCCTCGTCCGGCTGCGCGCCGAGACGCCCGCGCTGGCGGTCGGCGACCTGACGCTGCTTCACGCCGATGACCAACTGCTCGCCTTTGAGCGGCGCGAGGGCGAGCAGCGGCTGCTGTGCCTGTTCAATCTGGGCGATACGCCCGTGACCCTGCCCCCTGCCCTGCCACGCGGTGGGCGGCTGCTGGTCCAGATCAATAGCGCCACCGACGAACGCCTGGGCGCGTTCGCGGCGGCGATCCAGGAGATGACTGCATGAAGACGACCATTGCCTTGGGGCTCGGCCTGATCGCCGGAGCGGCGCAGGCCCAGAACGGCCCCGCCGATCCGGCGGTCAACGAGACGTTCAAATTTGCCAAGCCCGCCGGACAGCCCGACGCGATCGAAACCTCGCCGAACGGCCAGATCACCGTGCAGGTGTCGACCGACAATGACGGCCGCGCGGTCTATATGATCGCGCGGAACGGCAAGGCGATCGTCGCGCCCTCGCGCCTCGGCATGATGTTCACCGACGCGGCCAAGATCGAGCGCGGCATGAAGATCGAGTCCGTTGCCCACGCCAAGTCCGACACCAGCTGGACCCAGCCCTGGGGCGAGTGGCGCACCATCCGCGACAATCACCGCGAGATGCGCGTCCGCCTGATGGAATCGAGCGCGCTCCACCGCCGCTATGACGTGGTGTTCCGGGTGCAGGATGACGGCGTCGGCTTCCGCTACGAATTTCCCGAGCAGCAGGCGCTTCCACACGCCAACATCGCCGAGGAGCTGACCGAGTTCAACATCGCGCAAGACGGCACCGCCTGGTGGAAGCCCGCCTTCCTCTGGAACCGCGAAGAATATCTCTACAACCGCACGCCCATTGGCGCGGTCGGCACGGCGGCGACGCCGATCACGATGAAGCTGGACGACGGCACGCACATCGCCATCCATGAGGCGGCTTTGGTCGACTATGCCAGCATGGCCGTCATGAAGACCGAGGGGAACAGCTTCAAGGCGGTGCTCACCCCCGGTTCGGGCGCGCCCAAGGTGGTGAAGACCGGCGCCTGGACGACGCCCTGGCGGACCTTCCTGATCGCCCCCGATGCGGGCGGGCTTTACATGAGCCATCTGATGCTCAACCTGAACGAGCCCAACAAGCTGGGCGACGTGTCCTGGGTGAAGCCGGGCAAGTTCGTCGGCGTCTGGTGGAAGATGATCAAGGGCGAATGGAGCTGGGCACGCGGCCCGCGCCACGGCGCGACCACCGCGAACGTGAAGACCTATATCGACTTCGCCGCCAAATACGGCATCCCCGGCGTGCTGGTCGAGGGGTGGAATATCGGCTGGGACGGTGACTGGGCGGGCAATGGCTCGGCGATGCAGTTCGCGACCCCGGCGGAGGATTTCGACGCCGACTATCTGGCGAAGTACGCCAAGTCGAAGGGCGTCTCGCTGATCGGCCATCATGAGACGGGCGGCGCGGTCAGCCATTATGAGAGCCAGTTCGACCCGGCCTTCAAGTTCGCCGCCGATCACGGCGAGCACGTCGTCAAGACCGGCTATGTCGCCGATGCCGGGCAGATCGAGCGGGTGAACGCGGACGGCTCGGTCTCACGTGAATGGCATGAGGGCCAGTGGATGGTGAACCACCATCTGCGCGTGTTGGAAGCCGCTGCGAAGTATAAGGTTTCGATCGACGCGCATGAGCCGGTCAAGGATACCGGCCTGCGCCGCACCTATCCCAACTGGCTGGCGCGGGAAGGCTCGCGGGGCATGGAATATAACGCCTGGCCGGGCAAGAACCCGCCCGAGCATGAGGTCAACCTGGCCTTCACCCGGATGCTCGAAGGCCCGATGGACTTCACCCCGGGCGTGCTCAGCCTGACCGGCAGCGACAACAGCCCGATCCAGTCGACCATCGCCAAGCAGCTGGCGCTCTATGTCGTGCTCTACTCGCCGGTGCAGATGGCGGCCGATACGCCGGAGAATTACGCGAAATACCCGGAAGCCTTCCGGTTCATCGCGGATGTGCCGGTGGACTGGGAGGACAGCCGCGTCCTGAACGGCGAGGTGGGCGATTACGTCACCTTCGCCCGGCGGGACCGGAAGAGCCGGGATTGGTATGTCGGCTCGATCACCGACGAGAATGCGCGGGAACTGACCGTGACGCTCGATTTCCTCGATCCTGGCAAGACCTATGAGGCGCAGGTGTACAAGGACGGCCCCGGCGCGACCTATGCGACCGATGCCCGCCATTCGATCGCGTTCGAAACCAAGCGGGTGAAGAAGGGCGATACGCTGACGCTCTCGCTCGCCCCCGGTGGCGGCCAGGCGATCCGATTGAAGGCGCTGTAAGACCTATTCCTCCCCCATAGGGGGAGGGGGACCATGCGGAGCATGGTGGAGGGGTATCGCCGGTCGCGAGGTTGATTAGACCTCGCCGACCGGGACACCCCTCCGTCAGGCCTTCGGCCTGCCACCTCCCCTTGCAGGGGAGGAGTGTTTTACTTCGTCGGGAAGCCGCGCTGCTTGAGCAGCGCATTCACATCCGGGTCGCGGCCCCGGAACGCGCGATAGGCCTCGGCGCGGTCGGTTTCGTTCCCCGTCGACAACAGAATCCGCGCGAAGCGGTCCGCCGTCGTCTTGTCCCACGGGCTCCCCGCTTCCTCGAACGCCGCGAAGGTGTCGGCGTCCATCGTTTCCGACCAGAGATAGCTATAGTATCCGGCCGAATAGCTGTCCGACGAGAACAGGTGATTGAACTGCGGCAGGCGGTGCCGCATCACCAGCTCCTTCGGCATCCCGATTTCCTTCAGCGTCGTCGCCTCGAACGCCGCCGGATCGACGATCCCATCGGGGATGGTGTGCAGCTTCATGTCGACGATAGCCGAGGACAGATATTCGGTCGTCGCAAAGCCCTGGTTGAAGGTCTCCGATGCCTTGATCTTGTCGAGCAGCGCCTGGGGCATGGGCTGGCCGGTCTTGTAGTGGCGGGCGTACTTATCCAGCACGTCACGTGTCAGCAGCCAATGCTCGTTCACTTGGCTGGGATATTCCACGAAGTCGCGCGGTGTCCCCGCAAGCCCCGGATAGGTCACGTTCTGGAGCATCGCGTGGATCGCGTGGCCGAACTCGTGGAACAGCGTCTCGGCATCGTCCAGGCTGATCAGCACCGGCTCGCCGGGCGCGCCCTTGGCGAAGTTGTTGTTGTTCGACGACAGGACATTCTGCACCGGCGGCAGGTTGCGCTGGCCGCGATAGGTGTTGGCCCAGGCGCCCGATCGCTTGCCCGTCCGCGCGAAATCGTCGCGGTAGAACAGGCCGACTTCCTTGCCGTTCCGCATTACATGCCAGACGCGCATGTTCGGCTCGAACACCGGCACCGTCCCGGTGATCTCCTTGAACTCCAGCCCGTAGAGCCGGTTCGCGGCATAGAGCGAACCCTGGATGATGTTGTTCAGCTCGAAATAGGGCTTCAGCTCGGCCTGATCGAGGTCGTAGCGGCTCTTGCGGACCTTCTCCTGATAGAAGCGATAGTCCCAGGGCTCGATCGTGATGTTGGCCCCGTCCTTATCGGCGATCGCCTGCATGTCGCGGACCTCCTCGGCGACGCGCGCCTTGGCGGCGGGCCAGACGCGCATCATCAGGTCCATCGCGGCGGCCGGGGTCTTGGCCATCGTGTCCTGCATCCGCCAGTCGGCATGGGTCTTGAAGCCCAGCAGATGCGCGCGGTTGGCGCGCAGGCGGACGATGCGGGCGATCGTCGCCTTGGTATCGTTGATGTCGCCATTGTCGCCGCGCTTGGTGAAGGCGCGCCACACCTGCTCGCGCAGCGCCCGGTCGGTGGCGAAGGTCAGAACCGGATCGACCGCCGAGCGGGTGTTGACGATCGCCCAGCCCTGTGCCCCACGCTCGGCCGCCGCCGCCTTGGCGACCGCCTTCACGCTGTCGGGCAGACCCGCCAGCCGCGCCTCGTCGGTGACGATGATCGCGGTGCCTTCATCGGCCAGCAGCCGCTGCGAGAATTCGCTGAAGTTGATCGCCAGATTCTGGTTGAAGGCGGACAGTTCCTCCTTCTGCGCAGGGGTCAGCTTGGCACCCTGCCGCACGAAGCTGTCATAGGTTCGCGTGACCAGCCGCTTCTGCTGCGCGTCGAGGCCGGACGTGTCGCGCGCCTTGTAGATCGCCTCGATCCGCGCGAACAGCTTGGGGTTGAAGGTGATCTCGTCCGACGCCTTGGAGAGCTTGGGCGACCATTCGCGGTCCAGCGCCTGATAGGCGGGCGTGTTCATATTGCCCGTCATCACCCCGAACAGCGTCATCACACGGTTCAGCGTCTGCCCGGCATTCTGCATCGGCACGAAGGTGTTGGCGAAGGTCGGCTTGGCCGGATTGTTGGCGATCCGGTCATAGTCCCGGCGACGTTCGGCCAGCGCGGCCTCGAACGCGGCGGGGAACAGTTCGGGCTTCACCTTGTCCCAAGGCGGCACCCCGCCGTACGGACCGGTCCAGGGGGCGATCAGCGGGTTGGTCGCTGGGGCCTGCGCGGCCTGGGGCGGAGCGGCGAGCACGGAACTGCTCAGAAGCGCCGCAAGACCGGCGGCGAGGTAGAGATGACGCAAGGGGAACTCCCGTTCATGAAACAGGAGTTATCATAAGCTACGGCACAAACAGGTAAAGTCTCCTGCCATGGTCGATGCCTCAGGGCCGGGCGCCGGATTGGACCAGTGCCACGTGCGCCGCCGCGATGAGGGACTCGCCCGTTGCCTGAGCCGCATGCGGGGTCATCGTCACCGCCACGCCATTGGGCCCATCGAGCATGACGACGCCCTGCTCCGCCGTGGCGACCCCCGCCTCCGCATGGATCGGTGACGGGGTGAAGTCTTCGGTCACGCCCCCTTCTCGCTCATCGTCGGGCCACCCCCGAACAGATAATTGGGATCGAAATCGGCCAGCGTCTCCAGTCCTTCGGGGTCGAGGATGCGAACCTCGCCGCTGCGGAAGGTCATCAATTCGCGCTCGCGCAACGAACGGAGCACGCGGTTCAGATGAACCGGCGTGATGCCCGCCGCCTCCGCCAGGTCGATCTGGGTCACGGGGAAGCGGAACGCGCCGTCGCGAACCATGTCCACCAAGGTCAGCCGCGCATGAAGCTCGCAGAACAGATGCGCGACGCGGCCGTCGGCCTCCAGCCGGCCGAGCCGGAACACCCATTCGCGGTGCATCGCCGCGTCGAGCAGCGTCGAGAACCACAAGAGCCGCGTCAGGCGCGGGCGGTTCTGAACGATCGCCTCCAGCCGGTCATGGCCGACCGCCGCGACCCGCACGGGGGTCAGGGTGGCGATGTCATGGTCCAGATAGCGCATGGCGAAGCCATGAAGGTCCACGAAGTCGCCGGGTACATGAAAGGCGACGATCTGCCGGTTGCCCTGCCGATCGTCCATATACCGGCACATCACGCCTTCCAGCAGCAGGGTGCTGGCGCGCACCCGCTCGTCGCGGCGGACGACGATCTTGCGCGCGGGAATATCGAGGACATCGCCGACGCTGTCTTCCAGGATCGCCATGTCCTCGGACGTCATCATATCGCGCCCGCGTCCTTTCAGGAACAGGTTCGTGTACCGAAGCGGCTTGGTGCCGAGCCTGTCCCCTTCCAGGGTATCGATCGCCGAAATCGGCATGAGCCTCCCTTTCGCCAGCGTTACGCAAGAGTAATCGTTTCTGGCGACAAGGGTTCCGGTCGGCGGTCCCCCAGCCGGCGCCTGCCGGTCAGGAACCGACCGACCGGCCCGTCGCTCGTACCGGATCGGCGCTTTCCAGCGGCTGTTCGGGATGCAGGCGATTGCTGCGCACCGATGCCCAGAAGGACAGTCCGATCAGGGTCGCGCCGATCAGGCCGGTGATGGTCTCCGGGATCTCGAAGCGCACCGACAACAGCATGATCGTCGCCAGCGCGATGATGGCGTAGAAGGCGCCGTGTTCCAGATAGCGATATTGGGTCAGCGTGCCCTTATCGACCAGCATGATCGTCATCGAACGGACGAACATCGCGCCGATGCCCAGGCCCAGCGCGATGATGAACAGGTTGTTCGACAGTGCGAACGCACCGATTACCCCGTCGAACGAGAAGCTGGCATCGAGCACTTCCAGATACAGGAACGCCGCGAAGCCCGACTTGGCGGCAGCCCCCGTCACCGCATCGCCATCCCCTTCCAGAAGGACACCGATCGCATGCACGACGATGTAGGTCAGCAGGCCGAAGATGCCCGATGTCAGGAAGGTCATCGCCTCTTCGGCTGGAATGAACCGCGAGATGGCATAGAGCGCGAGCAGGACGATACCGGTCGCCAGCCCGGAAATATCGCGCAGCGCCGCCAGAGGCCGCTCGATGATGCCCAGCCAATGGTCGTCCTTCTCATCGTCGAGGAAAAAATTCAGGCCGACCATCGCCAGGAAGCTGCCGCCGAAGCCCGAGATGCCGACATGGGCGGAGGTGATGATCTGTTCGTACCGGACCGGATCGCCGGCGGCCAGCTTGATCGCCTCGATCGGGCCCATTTGCGCGGCGATCGCCACGATTGCCAGGGGGAAGACGATCCGCATCCCGAACACCGCGATCAGGATGCCCCAGGTCAGGAAGCGGTGGCGCCATTTATCGTCCATGTCGCGCAGTACGGTCGCGTTGACGACGGCATTGTCGAACGACAACGACACTTCCAATACGCCCAGCACCAGCACGATCCACAACACGCCCAGCGTGCCCGGCAACGTCCCCGTGCTCTCGAAACCCAGCCACGCCGCGATCGCCAGGCAGATGCCGGTAAAGAGAAACGATCCCTTATAATATTTCAGAAGCACGCTTCCCCCTTGTACGCCTTGCGTGGCGCGACCGACATGGCGGTGCCTGCACCGTTAAAGTGTGCACCGCTCCGATTTGTTCAATCGGTTTTGGCTCTATCGTCGGGCCGCGCGCGAAAGCAAGGCGGGCGGCCCGGGCGGCGCCGGCGTCAGATGCCGAAGTCATTCCCCGACATGTGGATGCCGATCCGTTCCGCGACGATCCGCAACTGGTTCAGCGCCTCGTCCTCATCGACGACGATGTCGGTCAGGCGGATGAAGGGAACGGTCAACACGGCGAAGGCCCGGGTGCCGCGCAGGATTGGCGCGGCGAGTTCGGTCAGTCCCATCATCTCCCGGTTCTCGGACCGAGCATAGCCTTGATCGCGGATGGCATCCGCCTGTTCGATCAGCGCGGCGCGCGCCTCCGGGGTCAATGGCGGGTCGATCAACGCTTCCCATTCTCGGCGCGTCGCGTCGGTCTGAAAGGCGTAGAGGACCTGGCCCGATGGCGTCTCGTGAAACGGGCGGCGATGGCCGACACGAACGGAGAAGCCGATCGTCGTGCTCGCCTCCATCCGCACGATGACCGAGGACGATCCGTCGGAGGGAATGGCGATGTAGCAGGACTGGCCGATCAGGTCGGACAGGCTGCGCATTTCGGGCAGCGCCTGTTCCATCAGGCTGCGCCCCGGCGGCCGCCTCAACCCGAGATGGAAGAGGCGGTCGGACATGACATAACCGTCGGTGCCCTGTTCGACGTAGCCGCGATGCTCCAGCACCTGGATCATGCGGAACAGCTCGCCGGTCGATCGCCCCAGCCGCGTGACGATCGCGCTCATCGTCAACGGACCATCTTGGGTAGACAGCAGTTCGAGGATGTCGAGGCCCTTTTCCAGCGCCGGCGCGCGGTACAGCCTCTTGTCGTCCGCACTATCGGTCGATCCCGTGACCAAGCAAACCCTCCGTCGTCCGTCCGGTCAGATACTCGCGCTGAATCGCTCTGACAATCATTCTCCCGACTACATCCATTGGTCAGACAGCGGCAAGTTGATTGATGTTAAGCGTTTGATCTCTCGTCGATCAGGACATGCGCTACGTCCTGCTCGACGACCCGCACCGCCCGAACCCCAGGCGCGGTCGCGGCGGTGATCCGCGCGGCGTCGCGCAGTTCCACACGCCAGCGCCCCGCATAAGGAACGGCGGTGCGCACATTGTCGGCGCCGCCCATCATGCACAGTATATCCTCCGGCAGGGTGGCGGCCAAAGGCGCCCCGGCGGGATCCACCGGGGCAGGAACGGCGGAAACGGCGGGGGCGGGTGGCGCCACGCGCTGCCCCTGCCCGGCCTGGATCGCGGCCCGCATCTCCATCGCAACCGTATCGGCCACCGGCCCGAGGACCACCTGCACGCCGGTCGGCGACGGGCGCAGGATACCGCGCGCGCCCAGCCGCTTGAGCGCGGGTTCGTCGACGATGGCGGGATCGTTGACGATCAGGCGAAGGCGCGTGGTGCAGGCGGCGACCTCGGCCAGATTGGCGCCGCCGCCCATCGCCGAGACGAAGGAAGCGCCACGTCCGCCCTCGACCACCGGCTGCTCGCCCTCGGCCACGCTCTCGCCGGCAGGTTCGGCCTCGCGACCCGGCGTCTGCAGGTTCCAGCGGCGGATCGCGAACCGGAATACCGCATAATAAAGCAGCGCATAGACCGCGCCGACCGGGATCAGCAGCAGCGGCTTGGTCGCCTGTCCAAAGTTCAGCACATAGTCGAACAGCCCGGCCGAAAAGCCATAGCCGAGCCGCACGCCCAGCGCATTCATCAATGCCTCGGCCAAGCCCGTCAGGATGGCGTGGAAGGCATAGAGGACTGGCGCCAGGAACATGAAGCTGAACTCGATCGGCTCGGTCACGCCGGTCAGGAACGACATCAGCGCCAGGCTGAAGAGCATGCCGCCGACCGCCTTCTTCCGCTCGGGCAGCGCCTCATGATACATGGCGAGACAGGCGGCGGGCAGGCCGAACATCATGACGGGGAAGAAGCCGCTCATGAACGCGCCCGCCGTGGGATCGCCCGCGAAGAAGCGGCGCAGGTCGCCGGTCGTGCCCTGATAATCGCCGACCACGAAATAGGCGACGTTGTTCAGGATGTGATGCAGCCCGGTGACGATCAGCAGGCGGTTGAGCACACCGAATGCGAACAAGCCGAGCCCGCCGGCCTGCACGACGCCCTGGCTCAGCGCATCGACACCGGCATTGACCGGCCCGAAGGCCAGGCCAAGCAGCCCCGCGAGCACCAGCCCGGCCAGCCCCGCGATGATCGGCACGAACCGCCGGCCACCGAAAAAGGCGAGATATTCCGGCATCTTGATGGTGGCGAACCGGTTGTAGAAGCCGCCGCCGATCAGGCCGGCGACGATGCCGACCGGCACGTCGAAGCGGTGGACCGCCTTCATCCGCCAGGCGGCGTCGACGGTGGCGGCGATGTCCTTGGCCAAACCGGCCCCGGTGCCGGCGGGCGGCACGACCAGCGTCTCGGCGCCCTTGATGGTGACGAGATAGCAGGTGATCCCCGCCAGCGCCGCCGCGCCGTTGCCGTCGCGGGCGAAGGCGGTCGCCACGCCGACCGCGAACAGCAGCCCGAGATTGTCGAAGATCGCATTGCCCGCATTCGCCATGAAGGCGATGTCGAGCATGTCCGGCTGACCCAGGCGCAACAGCAGACCCGCCACCGGCAGGACCGCGATGGGCAGCATCAGCGCCCGCCCGAGCGATTGAAGCGAAGCCATGGGCGAGCTCATGCGCCGATCTCCTGAAGCATGGTCGTGATATGCGCGCGCACCGCCGCCGCCGAGGGAAGCGACAATGCGCGGATGGCGGCGGCGCGGCATTGGGGCATGTCCAGCTTACCGACCAGCGCCTTGATCGCGGCGACCCGCGCCGGGGGCACCGACAATTCGGTGACGCCAAGACCCAGCAGGATCGGCACCGCCAGCCGATCGGCGGCCAGCGAGCCGCACACGCCGACCGGCGTCGCATGCCTGGCCGCGCCGTCGCAGGTCGTGCCGATCAGCCGCAGCACGGCCGGATGCAGCCCGTCGACCCCCGCCGCCACCGCCGCGTTGCCGCGATCCATGGCCAGCGTATACTGGGTCAGGTCGTTGGTGCCGATCGAGAAGAAGTCCGCCTTGCGTGCGAGAATATCGGCAGAAATGGCGGCGGCCGGCGTCTCGATCATGACGCCGACTTCAGCCCGATGACCAAGGCTGCCGCCCTGCCGCTCGACGACGGCGCGCACCGCCTCCAGCTCGGACAAGCTGGCGACCATCGGCGCCATGATCCGGCATGGCTGGCGCACCGCCAGGATCGCGGCCACCTGATCCTCCAGCAGCTGCGGATCGGCGAGCGACACGCGGATGCCGCGCAGGCCCAGCGCCGGATTCTCCTCGACGGGCAGGTCCATATAGGGCGCGGGTTTGTCGCCGCCGACATCGAGCAGGCGGACAATCATCGGCCGGTCGCCCAGCGCATCGGCGATCGCCTGGTAATCACGCGCCTGCTCGTCGCGGGTCGGCGCGGTCGCGCGTTCGAGGAAGAGGAATTCGGTGCGCAGCAGGCCGCAACCTTCCGCGCCCTCCGCCACGGCCGCCTCGGCATCCGCGACCGAGCCCAGGTTCGCAAACATCTCGATCCGGGTGCCGTCGGCCATGCGACATGGCCCCTGCGCGGCGCGCGCGGCCTCCATCTCGGTCCTGCGACGGGTGATGACATCACGGGCCGTGGCCTGCGCGCCGGCATCCGGCTCGGGATCGATCAGCCCGCGATCGGCGTCGAGCACGATCACCCGGCCATCCTCCAGCGCCGCGAGCGCCTCACCGAACGCCACCGCCATCGGCAGGCCCATGCCCGCCGCCAGGATCGCGGCGTGCGAGGTCGGCCCGCCCTTGACCAGCGCGATGCCGGCGACGGCGCCCGCGTCGAGCGCGGCGACCTGGCTGGGCAGCAGATCCTCGGCAACCAGGATGGCACCGGCGGGGACGCTCGGCCCCTCGATCGGCAGGCCGGCCAGCGCGGCCAGCACATGGCGTTCCAGATCGCGCAGATCGTCGGCGCGCTCGGCGATGCGCCGGTCGCCGCTCGACAGCAATATCGCGACCTGCTCGGCAATCGCCTCCTGCCACGCTACGCCGGCGCTCAGGCCACGCCCGACACCGGCCATCGCGGCTTCCGACAAGGTCGGGTCGGCCAACATCGCGCCGTGCGCGGCCATCACGCCGCCACGCGCCCCACCGGCGGCGGCGGCCAGGACCAGCGCCTCGCGGACATGCGCCAGGGCATCGGTCAGCGTCTGGCGTTCGGCCTCCGGGGTGCCGGCGACCGTCTCGACCGGAATCGCCGCGCGGGCCAGCCGGTGAACCGGTCCGACCGCCAGACCCGGCGCCGCCGGAACGCCGCCAATGCCGGGCCCCTCCCCGCGCATCGGCTCGGGCGTGTCCTGCGGACCTTCCTCGACCGTCGCGTCATTCAGGAAGGCGATGACCTCGGCCAACGCCGCAGCCGCCTGCGCTCCGCTCGCCTCGATCCGCACCGTGGCCCCATGCCCCAGCCCCAGGCCCAGCAGCCCGACCGCGCTGATCGCCGAGGCATGGCGATCGCCATGGTACAGCGTGACCCGCGCATCGTGCCGGCGCACCGCCTCGACCAGCCGTGCGGCGGGACGCGCGTGCAATCCGTGCGACAGCGCGACGACCGTCTCCTCGATCAGCGTTTCACCGGACGCCTGCGCTTCCACGACCTCGCCGCCCAGCGGCACGACGCGCAGCAGCGGATCGCCGACCGCGACCATGCCCGACGCGATCGGCTCGACGCCGTACCGGGTCGCATCGGCGACGATGACGGGGGTGACGACGGCAGGCGCATTCTGGACGAGATAGTCGAGGTCGAAACGGATCAGTGGCTGACCGGCCAGCACCCGGGCGCCCGGCTGCACCTGCGGCGTCAGACCCTTGCCGCCGAGCGATACGGTATCGACGCCGATATGGCAGATCAGCTCGAACCCATCGGTGCTGCGCAGCGTTACCGCATGCCCCGCCTCATGCACGGTCAACACGGTCGCGTCGCACGGCGCGCACAGCGTGTCGTTGACAGGGTCGATGGCGATCCCGTCGCCCAGCATCCGTTCGGCGAAGACCGCGTCGGGCACCTGCGCCAGCGGCGTCACCCAACCCGCCAGAGGGGCAAAAATGGTCAGGTCACTCATCGCACGTCACTCTCGCCAAACTGCTGTTCCTCTCCAGCCCCGCTGTCTCAGCGCGGGCGGACCGTCACGCGGCCGATCAGACCGCTCTCGATATTGCCCAGCCCCGCGACGATCAGCGCGATCGTTCGCTTGCCCTCGCCCGCCGGCAGCGTGGCGGACAGCGGCCCTGGCTTGGGATCGCGCTTCTCGGCCACCAGCTTGCCGTCGACATACAGGCTGGCCATGCCGGCGATCGACGCGAAGCCCAGTTCGCCGCCGCGTGCCACCACCGCCCGACGGGGGGTGAGCATGGTGCGGTAGATGCGCCACCCGGCCGGCTCCGCCGGGGTCGGCGTACCGGCGCGGACAAAGGCCCAGCCATTATTGTCGCTGGCCGCCGGCGCCAGATCGGCCGCCGGCCTGGTGTCGAACCGGGGCGAGCGCCGCCAGTCGCGCAGATCGGTTTCGGCCGGCACCGTCGCGACCTGCGCACGCGGGGTCACACCCAGCCGGTCGAGCCGCAAGCTGGCGGGCTTCAGCCCGTCCGCCATCGCGCGAATGGTGATACGCCCGCGCCCGACATCCGGCCGCACGATCATCTGTGCCAGGCCGTTGAACAGCGATCGCTGATGGCCCTTCTCGGGCTCATGGCTGTTGGGATCGCCATTGCCGACGCCGATGATCGCCCCGCCCTCGACGGTGAAGCGCGTCATCAGATTGGCGGTCGGAACGTGCCGCCCCTTGGCGTCGACCGCATCGATGGTGATCGCCTGCGCATCCTCGGTATCGCCTGCCATCACGGTGCGCGCCGGGGTCAGCCGCAGCGCGACCGGCGCGCCGACCGTCTCATGCGCCGCGCGGGCGACCTCGCGACCGCCGCGATAGGCGATCGCCTCGATCCGGCCCGGCGCGTACGGCACGGTCCACTCATTGCCCATCAGCCGGTCGACCGCCGCCTCGCCCACCGTCTTGCCGTTCAGGCGAAGGACGACGCGTTCGGCATTGGACAGGACCATGACCTTCGTCGGCTTGCCCTCGCGCCCCGACCAGCTCCAGTGTGGCGCGATCGCGACGACGGGTGCGTCATCGACCCAGGCGGCACGGTGGATGTCGAAGGCGACCTTGGGGAAACCGCACAGGTCCATGATGCCGAAGAAGCTGGCGATGGTCGGCCATTCATAGGGGGTCGGCTCGCCATGATAGTCAAAGCCGGTCCACACGAACCCGCCCGCGACGAAGGGCCGTTCGGCAATCTTCTTCCAGGCGCCGCGATGCGTATCGCCCCAGCTTGCCGCCTCGACGTCGTAGCTCGACGCGATGTGTCGCGCCGGGTCCGTCTCGAACGCGCCACGCGTCATGAAGGCGCTGGTATCCTCCGAGCTGGTCATCGGCTTGGCCGGGTTCAGCTGGTGATAGCGGTCATAGTCGCCCTGATAATAGTTGAACCCGGTGACATCGACGACCTGCGCGACGTTGACCGGATCGAAGAACGCGCCGTTCATCGCCGCCGTCACCGGGCGGCTGTCATCGAGCGCGCGGACCCAGTGCGCCATGCGCTTGACCATCTCGACGCCCGAGGGCGTGCCCTGCATCGGTTCCTCGTTGAAGACCGACCACAGGATGACGCTGGGGTGATTGCGGTCGCGCCGGACCAGCCATTCCAGCTGCGCACGATATTCGGGCGCGGGATTGAACTGCCGGTTCTCGTTCATCACCAGCAGGCCCAGCCGGTCGCACCAGTCGAGCAGCTCGGGCGTCGGCGCGTTGTGGCTGGAGCGCACCGCGTTGCACCCCATCGCCTTCAGCCGCTCCAACCGCCAGCCGATCAGCGCATCGGGGATGGCAGTGCCGACGCCCGCATGATCCTGATGCAGACAGACGCCCTTCAGCTTCACATGACGGTCGTTGAGGAAGAAGCCCTGCGCAGCGTCGAAGCGGAGCGTGCGGAAACCGATCGGCACCCGGCGCTCATCGGCGACCCGGCCGTCGCGCAGCACGCGGACCTGCACCGTGTAGAGCGTCGGCTGCTCGACCGACCAGAGCACCGGATCGGTGACGGGCAGGTCGAGCGTCGCCATGCCCTGGTCCAGCGACGGCACCGTGGCCTGCGCCTGGCCTTGCGCCACGATCCCCCCTTTCGGATCGAGCAGCCTGGCCTCGACGGTGACGGTGGCATCGTCGGCGGCGATGCTGGTCAGCGTCGTCGTGACGGGGACGTGCCAGCCCTGCGCCGTCTTGCGCGGATCGCAATGCACGCCGTCCGTCGCGATCGACACCGGCGCATAATCGCCCAGCCAGACATGGCGATACAGGCCCGCGCCTTCATACCACCAGCCCTCCATCGCATTCGCATCGACACGGACCGCGACGACATTGGCCTCGTCGCCGAACCGTGCGAACGGGGTCAGGTCGATGCGCACCGCGTTATAGCCGGAGAAATTGTGCGAAACGACGCTGCCATTCACCCAGACGGTCGCGTTGGTCGCGATCCCGCCGAACTCCAGCTCGATCCGCCGCCCGCGCAAGGCGGGATCGAGCCGGAAGCTGCGCCGATACCAGCCGATCCCGCGCGGACGATAACCTTGCGCGACATTGGCGGTCTTTACGAAAGGCTGGAACGAGGCCCAGTCGTGCGGCAGCTCGACCGTCTGCCAGTCGCTGTCGTCATAATCGACCGCCGCCGCGCCGCGCGCATTGCCCGCCTTGACCGACAGATAGGTCGCATTGTGGGTATCGAGCGGAGCCGGCTCGACATCGCCCTCATGGAACAGCCAGCCGCGATCCATCAGGACGCGCGCGGCGTCCTGCACCGGCAAGGCGGCGGGCAACTGGTCCGAGGGCGCGGGCATGGGCAGCGCGCCGGCACCATCGGCCGCGCGGCGATCGGCGGCGAAGAGCGGAACGGGCGCGATGCCACCCACCAGCCCCGCCACCGCGCTGCCCAGCAGCAAATCCCGGCGCGCGACCGTCATGCCGCGATCCGCGTGTCGACGGGCTTCAGCGCGGCGTCGAGCACCACCCAATCGGCGCGCAAGCCGGGCGCCAGCGCGGCGCGTTCCTGCGAAAAAACCAAGAAAAAGGCCTGATGCTTCTCTGCCTCTGCCTC
>NZ_JBNNOB010000019.1:0-40543 GCF_050274375.1 Sphingomonas sp. NPDC019816 | reverse complement strand
ATCTCGAAGCACCTTGAATGCCCCGAACAACCGCCAAGCCGCCGCCCGCATGTCCCTTCATCTAACCTACAATGTCAAAGAGCCCCGACAACAAATCACCGGCAACACCACCACTCCCCGTTCCCAGGGCGCTCAGTGTGCCAGTCTGTCGTAGCTGCAGCCGGCAGTCCCGTGGACCACCGCTGCGGTGAAACCCCTCTAGGCGCCCTCACACCAAACCGTCAACAGCCCTTTTCACTTTTTCGTAAAAATTCGGGAAATGCTCGGGATTACAGGCACTTGTGGAGATACAGGTACGCCCGCTGGTGGGAACCATGCGGCACGACCCGCGCTGCGGACACCGAATCGGTTCGTTTGGTACAACCGAATCAGCCAAAGTCGTACCGGCTCCTCACGCAACATGAGAGAGATCGGCCGGCTTGCAGCAACTGGTCAGGCCGCATAAGCTCCGGTCATGGCCGTAAAGACCGAAACCAGCCGCCTTTATGAGCGGGTCGCGCGGGCGATCAGTGCCCGTATCCTGTCGGGCGAATATGGCGTGGGCCAGCGCCTGCCCTCCGAACGCGATCTCGCCCAGGCGCATTCGGTCTCTCGTCCCACGGTGCGCGAGGCGATCATCGCGCTCGAACTCGACGGCCTGGTCGAGGTGCGGATGGGTTCGGGCGTCTATGTCATCGCCGCGACCCCCAGCAGCGGCCATGCCGGCGAGACCGATATCGGCCCCTTCGAGCTTCTTGAAGCCCGTCGCGCCATCGAGAGCGAAGTCTGCGCGCTGGCCGCGTCCCGAATCGACGACGAAACCCTGGCCGAGCTGCGGACGCTGGTCGAGATGCTGCGCGGCGAGGATGTCGACCTGGCCGAGGAGGCTGACCGGCGTTTTCACGAGACGATCGCGCGCGCCACCCAGAACAGCGCGATGGTCGCCAGCGTCGAGATGCTTTGGAACGCGCGTTCGCGCTCGCCCCAATATCGCCTGCTCAGTGACAAGGCGCATGGTGCCGGCGTCGTACCGCGGATGGAGGATCATCTGGCGATCTATGAAGCGCTCGTCGCTCGCGATTCGGATGCCGCGCGGGCGGCGATGCGTCAGCACCTCACCAATGTGCTGGACGCGATTCTGGCCGCTACCGAGGTGCAGGAAATGGAACAGGCCCGCGCCCGTATAGCGGCCCATCGCCAACGCTACGCGGTATAGCGGCAGGTCCGCTTCAAGGGCGCGCGATCAGCCCGACGGAAAGGTGCGGCTGCTTTTCACCACGCCATAAGCGAAGGTCGTATCCAGACTGGCGATACCCGCGATCGCGTGCATCTTGCGCCGGATGAAGACCTCATAGGCTTCCAGGTCGGCGACGATGACCCGCAATAGATAGTCGGCATCGCCTGTCAGGAGGTGACAGTCCATGACCTCGTCGAGCTGGCGAATAGCCTCTTCGAACTGGCGGACCAGATCGCGGCCATGCCGTTCGAGGCGGACGCGGATGAACGCGGTGACCGGCAGGCCGTACAGCCGCTGGTCGACAATGGCCGCATAGCCCTGGATCACCCCCGCCTCCTCAAGCAACCTCACCCTGCGCAGGCATGGCGAGGGAGACAGATTGACCTGTTCGGACAATTGCTGGTTGGTGAGCCGCCCATCCTGCTGGAGCAGGCGGATGATCTGCCGGTCTTTCGCGTCCATGACCAAACGTAGCAGATTCTGCCAATCGGTCAGCCTTTCCTGGTAGAGAACGCAATTTTTGCCCGACGCGGCCGCGCTATGACGCGGCATCAACCGACAGGAATACCCTTCAGATGACGAACCATGCCGAACTGCGCTTCGCGACGGCCGCGATCCATCACGGTTATGATCCACTCGACCATGACGGCGCACTGACGCCGCCGCTGCATCTGACCTCCACTTTCGCTTTCGAAAGCGCAGAGGACGGCGCGGCACGCTTCGCAGGGGAAGCGCCGGGCCATGTCTATAGCCGCATCTCCAACCCCACTCTCGACCTGCTGGAGCGGCGGATCGCCCATCTCGAAGGCGCGGAGGCCGGGCTGGCGACCGCATCGGGGATGGGCGCGATCACCGCGACGCTTTGGACATTGCTCCAACCCGGCGACGAAATCCTGACCGATATCACGCTGTACGGCTGCACCTTCGCCTTCATGCAGCATGGCCTGGGTCGTTTCGGCATTCGCGTCACCCATGTCGACATGACCGATCTGGCGGCGGTGGAGGCGGCGTTCGGTCCCGACACCAAGCTGGTCTATTTCGAAACGCCGGCCAATCCCAACATGCGGCTGGTGGATATCGCGGCGGTCTGCGCACTGGCCAAGACGCGCGGCGCGTGGACGGTGGTCGACAACACCTATTCCACGCCCGTCATCACGCGACCGATCACGCTCGGTGCGGACTTCGTCGTACATTCGGCGACCAAATATCTGGGCGGTCACGGCGATCTGGTGGCGGGCGTCGTGCTGGGCCGCGCGACCGATATCCAGCAGATCCGCCTGTTCGGCCTGAAGGACATGACGGGCGCGGTCCTGTCGCCGTTCAACGCCATGCTCATCCTGCGCGGACTGAAGACGCTGGAGTTGCGCGTGGAGCGCCATGCCGCCTCGGCGCAGCAAATCGCGACCCGGCTGGAGGCGCATCCGGCGGTACGCGCCGTTCATTATCCGGGGCTGGCCAGCTTCGCCCAGCGCGATCTGGCCAAGCGTCAGATGGCGCTGCCCGGCGGCATGATCGCGTTCCAGCTTCATGCCGGCTATGAGGGCGGCAAGCGGTTGATGAACCGACTGACGCTGATCACCCGCGCCGTCTCTCTGGGCGACGCCGAGACGCTGATCCAGCACCCCGCCAGCATGACCCACTCGACCTATCCGGTGGAGCAACTCATCGCGCACGGCGTGATGCCCGATCTGGTCCGGCTGTCCGTCGGGCTGGAGGACGCGCGGGACATCTGGAACGATCTGGAGGCCGGGCTCGACGCCGAATAGCCCCCCATCCGCAGATGGCGGCCCGCGATGCCTGGTGCGTCGCTATGTGCCCGCGCTCTCGCCCGGTATCGGGGCCTTCGCCCAGGGGTCCGGGCCGCAGGTGCGGTCGCGCCAGCGCGCCTTTCGATCCCAGCATGCCGCGTCCAGCCGGGGGAGCGTGACGGTCTCGCGCTTCTGGCGCATGTCGAACAGCTGTTCGCCGCGATAGATCAGGCTGCTGCGCAACTCGTTCATGCGCGCGCCCGCCACGACCGCCAGCTGGGCGCGGGGCGAGAAGAGGATCTCCTCGCCGATCGAGCCCGCCACCCGGCAGAATTCATATTGCGCCCGAACCGTCGAAAAGCGCGAATAGAGCCGCGTGCCATAGCGATCGAGCGCATCGCGCCCGTCCCGTGGCGTCGGGCTGACCCGGTCGAAATACATGCCCAGCAGGGTCCAGGCCGCCGCCAGTTCCTCGACATGGTCGACCAGCATCGCGTTGTAATTGCCGTCGGCGAGCAGCGTCGGCTCGAACTGGCATTGCAGCGCCGCGACGTTGAGGGCGGCGCGCATCGTCCAGATCAGCGCGGCATCATTCTCGCCGTCCGTCGCACCGGGCAGCGGCTCGACCACCACCGGCAAGCCATCGGCGGCGAGCGACGCGGCATGGTCGTAGTTCTTCAGATAGAATTGCGCCGATGCGGGATGCGCCAACCCGATGAGCATCGCCAGAAGCGTGCCGATGAAGGTCGACCGGATCATACCCGTCAATGTCTTTCCTCGTAACCGATGGACCAAGCGGGGCTCCGTCTACCATAACCGCCAATATGGGAAATGAATGAGACGGGGTCAGGGCACGCCGGACGACACGGGACGACCCTGTAATTTCACGCTTCACCGTATTGCGGCCATGAACACGCCGCCCCCCCCGCGACGGCACCCGTCGCATGACCAGCCCTGGCAAGCGGTGAACCATGGAACACCCCATCGCCTGTGCCATTGTCCCGGCATGATATCAGCCCTCGCCCCGGTCCGCACCCTTTTGACCGCGATCTTCCTGTTCATGCTGGGCGCGGGTTTCCTGACCACCCTCATCAGCGTGCGTCTTCAGGCGAGCGGGACCAGCCCGGTCCTGATCGGCGTGATCGCCACCGGCTATTTCGCGGGGCTGGCCGCCGGGGCGTTGCGCATCGGCCGGCTGGTCGAACGGATCGGTCATATCCGCACATTCTCGGTCGTGGTCTCCCTGCTGTCGGCCAGCACCCTGGTGTACACGCTGACCGAGCAGCCGCTGTTGTGGCTCGCGCTGCGCTTCGTCGACGGCTGTTGTGTCGCGGGCGTGTATGTGTGCCTCGAAAGCTGGCTCAACGATCAGGCGGAGGGGCCCTCGCGCGGCGGTGTGCTGGCGGGCTATATGATCGCCCTGTATCTGGGCCAGGGCGGCGGACAGCAATTGCTGAACGTCGCCGGGTCGACGTCGAGCTTGCCGTTCATCCTGGCGTCCCTCCTCATATCGCTCGCGGTCCTGCCCGTGGCCTTGACCCGGATGAACACCCCCACCCTGGCGACCACCGCGCCCCTGTCGGTCCGGCGCCTCTATTCCACCTCGCCGCTGGCGATCATCGGGGTCGCGCTGACCGGCATCATGCTGGGCGCCTTCTATGGCCTGGGGCCCGTCTATGCGGGCGAACTGGGGCTGTCCGTCGCGGATACCGCCGGTTTCATGACCATCGTGATCCTGGGGGGCGTCGCCTTGCAATGGCCGCTCGGGCGCCTGTCGGACCGCTTCGACCGGCGCACGGTGATCGTGGGCACGACCGCCGGCGCCGCCATCAGTGCGTTCGCCCTGTCACTGCTCACCCCCATCGGCGCAGGGCTGATCCTGGCCGGTCTGTTCGGCGGTGCGAGCTTCGCGCTCTATCCGCTGTGCATCGCCCATGCGAACGACCAGTTGATGCCGAAGGAGCGGATCAGCGCGACCGGGGGCCTGGTCTTCGTCTATTCGGTCGGGGCGGCGACCGGCCCGCTGATCGGGTCGTCCGTCATGGTCGCCCTCGGCCCACCCGGCCTGTTCCAGGTCTTCGCGGTCCTGGCCGGGGGCGTGTTCCTGTTCGGCATGTGGCGGCGCTGGGCGGGGGATGTGGTGCCGCCTGAAAACCAGCGATCCTATCAGGTACTGCCCCGAACGACGCCCATCTCCGGCGAGCTTCTGGAAGATCCCGCCGACCCGCAAACGGACGGGCGCACCTTTCACTGACCGCCCATACCCCGCCCGCCGCTGGCACCGCCTTTCAGTTCGCGTGCGGCGGCCACCAGAGAACCGCCGGACTTCAGGGTCTTGAGGCAGATGGTGGTGGATGATCGCTGCAGTCCGGGGAGGAGCGAGATGCCGCTGCGCAGCATTTCGTCCAGGGCGCCGACATCAGTGCACACGATCTTCAGCAGATAGTCCGCCTCACCCGCGACCGTCGAACATTCGACGATCGCGGGATTGTCCGTCACGGCGCGCTCGAACGCATCGCGGCGGGTGGGGTCGATGATGACGGAGACATAGGCGCTCAACGGCAAGCCGAGCGCCGATGGTTCCAGGACCGCGCGATAGCCGGTGATGACCCCGGCGCGCTCCATCGCCTGCACCCGCGCCCAGGACGAGGTCTTCGAAAGGCCGCTGGCGTCGCCGAGCGTCGCGAAGGACTGGCGACCATGCGCCTCCAACGCCGCCAGAAGCTCCAGATCGACCCTGTCCATGCTTGATCGCTCCCGTCGAAAACCTGCGGCAAAAGCGACATGGTAACGTTCGCCACGGATACCAAAAGGCCGAACATCGTCAGGTGCCACCGCCGATAGCGCCCAACGATTGCGAACAATGTTTGGCCTTGATCGGGCTACCCTGTATCCATGGAAAGCAGGCAGTCAGATCATCCGGCGCCGCCCCTCAGCGGGCCCACCTATACCAGCTATCTGCGGCTCGACGAGATATTGACGTGTCAGACGCCCTTGTCCGATGCGCATGACGAACTGCTGTTCATCGTGATCCACCAGACCTCCGAACTGTGGATCAAGCTGTGCCTTCACGAACTGGAGGCCGCGCGGTGTGCGCTGATCGACGATCGCACGCATGTCGCGTTCAAGATGATGGCCCGCGTCGCCCGGGTGCAGCAGCAACTGATCCAGAGCTGGGAGACGCTCGCCACCATCACGCCCGCCGACTATACGGCGATGCGCGACCGTCTGGGCGGCAGTTCGGGATTCCAGTCGGTCCAGTACCGGCTGCTCGAATATATGATGGGCAACAAGAACGCCGCGATGCTGGCCGCACATCAGGGTTCGCCCGAGGCGCAGGCGGTCCTCACCGAAGCGCTGTCGCGGACCAGCCTGTATGACGAGGCGTTGCGGCTTTTGGCCCGTCGCGGCTTCGCCATTCCCGCCGACCGGCTGGAGCGTGACTGGCGCCAGCCCTATGTCGCCTCTCCCGAGGTCGAGGCGGCGTGGCGGCGGGTCTATGCCGATCCAGAAACGTACTGGGACCTGTACGAGCTGGCCGAGAAGTTCGTGGACCTGGAATATCGCTTGCAGATCTGGCGCTTCGGCCATCTCAAGACGATCGAGCGGATCATCGGATTCAAGCGGGGCACGGGCGGCACCGCCGGCGTTCCCTATCTCGCCAAGGTCATCGATCAGGTGTTCTTTCCCGAACTCCTGACGGTGCGAACCAAATTATGAGGCCGGCCATGACCTTCGTGAAGGATATATCCCAGACATTGTCACCCGCCCTGCCGGTATGGCCCGGCGACACCGGCTTTTCGGCGGAGCGGACCTGGACCTATGGCCCGCAATGCCCCGTCAACGTCGCGGCGATGCGCCTGTCGACCCATAGCGGCACCCATGCCGACGCACCGCTGCACTATGACCCCGCCGGCGCGGCGATGGCCGAGGTCGATCTGTCCGCCTATATCGGCCATGCCCGCGTCATCGACGTTCGCGGCCAAGGCGGCATCGTGACGCCCGCGATGGTCGCGGCGGCGCTGACCCCATCCGCGACGACCGGCCCCGTCACGCGACTGCTCTTCAGGACCTATGACCGTTTTCCCCATGATCGCTGGGCGTCAGACTTCACCGTGATCGATCCCGACGCGGTGCGGCTGATGGCCACGCGCGGCGTGGTGCTGGTGGGTATCGATTCGCCCTCGATCGATCCGCAGGATTCCAAGACGCTCGCCGCGCATCACGCGGTGCGGGAAACGGACATGCGGATTTTGGAGGGGCTGGTCCTCGATGACGTGGCGGCCGGGGATTACGAGCTGATCGCGCTGCCCCTCAAGCTCGCCGGGCTCGATGCCTCGCCCGTGCGCGCCGTTCTGCGGGCGTTTTCGGCATGAGCGACATTAACCTGTCCGATATTCGGGCGCGCGACGCGGCCGATCCGCTTGCACCCATGCGCGAACGGTTCCTCTTGCCGAGGAACACGATCTATCTCGACGGCAATTCGCTCGGCGCGCTGCCGGCGACCACCCCCGCGCGGTTGAACGATGTCGTCACGGAGCAATGGGGGCAAGGGCTGATCGGGTCGTGGAACACCCATGACTGGGCCAGCGCTTCCCGCCGCGTCGGTGCCCGGATCGCACCGCTGATCGGCGCGCGGCCCGATTGCGTCGTCGTCGCCGATTCGACATCCGTGAACATCTACAAGCTGCTCGTCGCCGCGCTGAAGGCGCGTCCCGGCCGTCACGTCATCCTGTCCGAGCCGGGCAACTTCCCCACCGATCTCTACATGGCGGACGGCGCCGCCTGGACGGTGGAGGGGACCGAGGTGAGGACCGCGACGCCGGACCGGATCGTCGACGCCATCGACAAGGACGTGGCGGTCGTCCTGCTGACCCATGTCCATTATAAGACCGGCTACAAGCATGACATGGCCGCGATCACCCGCGCCGCACATGCCAAAGGCGCGCTCATCCTGTGGGACCTCAGCCACAGCGTGGGCGCCGTCGAGGTCGACCTGGCCGGTTGTGACGTCGATCTCGCGATCGGCTGCGGATACAAGTATCTCAACGGCGGCCCCGGTGCGCCCGCGTTCCTCTATGTCGCGGCCCGCCATCACGCCGCGCTCCGCTCCCCCCTGTCGGGCTGGTTCGGCCATGCCGCGCCGTTCGATTTCGGCGATGACTATCGTCCGGCGCCCGACATCGGCCGCTTCCTGTGCGGAACGCCCCCGATCCTCAGCTTGGCGGCTCTGGAGGAAGGCGTATCGATCTTCGCCGAGGTCGATATGGACCGGCTCTGGGCCAAGTCCCGGGCGCTGTGCGACACGATGATCGCCCTCATGGACGAACGCTGCGCGCGGTTCGGTTTCGAACTGATGACCCCGCGCGATCCGGCCCGGCGCGGCAGCCATGTGTCCTATCGGCACCCGGATGCCTATCCGATCTGCCAGGCCCTGATCGCTCACGGCGTGATCGGCGACTTTCGCGCGCCCGACGCGCTGCGGCTGGGCTTCACCCCGCTCTATACGCGTTTCAAGGATGTGTGGATGGCGGTCGAAACGATCGCGCGCATCATGGCCGACGAGGAATGGCGGCGGCCCGAACATTCCGTGCGCAGGGCCGTGACATGAAGCGGCGGCGCCTCAGGCGCGCAGCCATTCGGCCGTGATCTCGCCCCGATGCCCCTCCGGCGCCAACGCGGCGCGCAGCGCTTCGAGCAGGGGGGCAAGCGCCTGGGTGAAGGCATAGGGCGGATTGATGATGAAGAGGCCCGCGCCGTTATAGATGCCCGGCTGGTCGGCATCGTACAGCCAATGCTCCACCGACAGGAACTTGGCGATGCCGAGCCGGTGCAGCTGCCCCTTCCACCGCTGATGCGTCGCGCGGTCCTTCAGCGGATACCAGATCACGGTCACGCCATGCGCCCATTTGCGGTGCGCCGCCGCCAGCGTGGCGACGATGCGGTCGCGTTCGTCGGTCTGCTCGTACGGCGGATCGACCACCACCACGCCGCGCGGCGTACGGGTGGGCAACATCGCCAGCCAGAGTTCATAGGCGTCGCGCTCATGCACGGCCGCCGGTGTACCGCGCATCGCGCCGCGCAGGGTTTTCGCGTCCTCGGGATGCTTCTCGTTCAGGATCAGCACATCCTGCGGGCGCAGGAGCCGTGCCAGGACCTGCGGCGAGCCGGGGTAGAGATGCGGCTCCGCCCCCACATTCACCGCGCGTACGGCGGACCGATAATCCTCCAGCAGGGGGTCCGGGTCGGCGAAGGCCCGCAGCACGCCGTGCGCCGCCTCGCCGGTTCGCTGCGCCTGCTCGCCGCCCAGGTCGTAGAGCCCGCACCCGGCATGGGTGTCGATCAGCGTCAACCCGCCCGGCTTTTGCTGCAACGCCCGGACGAGTGCGATCAGCAGGCTGTGCTTCACGACATCGGCGCTGTTGCCCGCATGGAAGGAGTGGCGATAATTCATGAGAAATCCAAAACCCTGCCGATGGGCCCCTGCCCCATCCGTCCGGCGCCGCCGGATGCCGGACGGACTGTCGGGCCCCGTCTGATCGGAGCCTGTGCCACAGGCTGCGCCGTTACCCTAGCCCTACGCCGGACATCGTCTCGAACCGGCCCGGCGCGATCCCGGCGACGGACCAGTCGCCGATCGCCCAGCGGACCAGCCGCAGCGTGGGCAGCCCGACCGCGGCCGTCATGCGACGCACCTGCCGGTTGCGTCCTTCGCGGATGGTGATGCTCAGCCAGGCGTCGGGGACGGTCTTGCGCTCGCGGATCGGCGGGTCGCGCGGCCACAGCTCTGGCGCGTCGATCCGCGCGATCTCGGCGGGCAGGGTCATGCCGTCCTTCAGCCGGACACCCTGCCGCAGGCGCGCCAGCTCCGGCTCCTGCGGATCGCCCTCGACCTGCACGAGGTAGGTCTTGGGCATCTTGAAGCGGGGATCGGCGATGCGCGCCTGAAGCCGCCCGTCGTCGCATAGCAGCAGCAACCCCTCGCTGTCGCGATCGAGCCGGCCGGCGGGATAGACGCCCTTCACCGCAATGAAGTCCGACAGGGTCGACCGGGCCGTCGGCGATCCGCGATCGGTGAATTGCGACAGCACGCCAAAGGGTTTGTTGAACAGGAGCAACCGGGCCATCGGCGGCTCATACCGCCCGGCGGCAGCCCTGTCTCGTGCCGCATGCCACCGGATGCGCTTCCATCCCGTCGCAGGGCCGCGTTCAGCCCCCCGCCCGGTCGTCGAAGCGCGGCACGCGCCCGAAATCCGCTCGGCCAAACGGCCGGTCGTAAAAGACATAGCCATAGAAGAAGTCGCGCAGCCGGGCGTGGAAGGCGCGGATGCGATCCTGATAGGCCAGTTGCGCCGTCAGGTCGGTCCGCGCCAGCCGGGTCAGCAGCGCCTGTACCCCCACCGAGGGCAGCACCCAGCCGAACGCCCGCCCCGCGCGGTCGCGCCGCTCCAACGCCGCGCGATAGGCGCGCACCTTGGGCGCGACGGCGTCGTCGCCATTCTGGTGGAAGGCGAGATACCATTTGTAATGGAACGCCGCCCCCAGCGGCGCCGAATCCGACAGGGAAGGATGCGTGGCGTAGAAGCGCCGCATCGTATCCCCGCGCGGAATGTCCCAGGCATGGTTGACGATCTCCCGCTGCGCGAGCGCGATCTCGGCCCCCTGCCCCACGGGGATGACCCTGTCGATGACGACATTGCCCAGGGTCGGCACGATCAGCACCAGCACCAGCCAGGCGGCGGCCAGCGTCGCGGCATTGGCGACCGAGGACCAGCGCAGCCACCCGACCAGGGCCGCCAGCGCGATCCAGAACAACAGATAGGCCAGGATCACCCCCAGCACGAGCAGGATGATGCCGAACGCCACCCCCTCGACCAGCGCCGCCACCGCGAAGGGCAGGCCGAGCGCCGCCCAGAGGAGGAGCAGGCGCAGCCCGGTGCGGCGGCGCCACAACGCCCCGCCGCCACGCGGCAGCGCGTCGAGCGTACGCTGCCGCCCCGCCTCGCGCTCGCCCGACTTCAGGTCGTGAAACAGGGCGATCACGAACAGGGGGGCCAGGAACACCAGCACGAAGGCGAAGTCGAACCGCCCCGGCAGCGCGATCTCGGGATTGAAGATATCGCCGTCATAGATCTGCGCTTCCAGCCCCAGCGACCGCACCCGGAGGATGTGCGGCGCGACGTCGCGCATGCCCAGCGCGGCGAAGGCCAGCGGCGCGGGCGCGTCCCAGGTCGGGAAAAAGCTGTAATAGGCCGCGCTGCCGGCGTCCTTGGTCCGGTCGACATAATCGGCGACCGCGCCGATATCCTCGGCCTGCGCGGCGGGGATCGCGGCGATGGCGGCGCGCTGGCGCGCGACCTCCGCCATGCCAGTGCCCACCGCCGCAACCGTCAGCAGCGCCAGCAGGATCAGGGCGAAAGCGCTCAGCCGCTGGCCCAGCAACAGGCGAAGTTCATGCCGCCACAGGGTCATCGGCGTGCTCCCAACCGGCGGGTCGCCAGCGCCAGCAGGGCGCTGGCGGCGACCAGCCACAGGCTCAACAGGATCAGGCCGGGCAGCGCCGCCCGCGCCAGCGTCGCACCCGTGGGGGCGACGAAGTGGAAATCGGGGATCGCCCGCCAATGTGCCGCGCCGATCCGCTTGCGACGGTCGGCCCCGGCATCGGTGGCGCTGTCATCGGCAAAGCTGACATCCTGCGCCTGCATCCGGTTCAGTCGCTGAACCAGTCCGTAGCGATAGGCCTCGGCCTGTTCCAGGAAGCGGCGGTGCGCGGCGAAGTCGGTGCCGGCCGCCGCCATCGACAGCCCGCGCAGCGCGATGGCGGGACTGAGCAGCCCGGCCGCGTTCACCCAGCCATTCTGCCGGGTCTGCGCGGCGAAGCTGCGCCCGGCATATCGGTCGAACAGCTCAGAGGTCAGCCGTTCGCCCTCCACCGCCAGCAGGCCCTTATAGTTGAACGGCAGGTCCTCGACCCGCGTGACGTGGTAACGGTCGAGCAGCGCCTGTTTGAACTGCGCGAAATGGGGATCGTCGGGATTGTGGCTGTCGCCCATGCGCCGCAGGTCACGCGCGATCGCGACGTCGGTCTGCAACCGGTTCTGAAGCGGCACCGCGCCGCTCGCCAGGTCGGGCACCGCCCGGGGCAGCAGCACGGTCGTGACCGCCCATAGCGCGACCAGTACCAGCAGCGCGTCGCGGCTGCGCCCGACCACCGCGGAGACGAACAGGATCAACACCACCCACAGGCCGAGATACAGGAGATAGCCGAGCGCGATCACCAGCATCGGCAGCGCCAGCGCGCCGGGCTGTCCGGCGATGACCAGCAGGCCGAGCATGGCCGGTGCCGCCGCCGCCAGCGCCACGGCGCCCAGCGCGAGCAGCTTGCCCGCCACCACCTGTCGCCGCGTCGCACCCTGCAGCATCAGCAGGCGCAACGTGCCGCGCTCCGTCTCGCGCGCCAGGCTGCCGAACCCCAGGAAGATCAGCAGCAGGGGCGCGACGATCTGGAGCACGAAGGCGGGCGTCAGCTGGCCGAACCGGATCAGCAGCGAGCTTTGCCGGACATCGCCGAAATTGGCGGTGTTCTGGCGATGCCCCTCCAGGAACATGCTGTTGCCGGTAAAGGCGTCGACGCCGGGATCGAAGGCGGCGAGCGGGCTGAGCGGGCGGAAGATGAAATGGCCGTAATGCACCATCCGGTGCGGATGCCGGTCGGGCTGCGCGTCGAAGGCGTGCTCGGCCTCGTGCTGGTGCCGTTCGCGCAGTTCGGCGACGCTGCGCTGGTGCGACCAGCTGCTGGCGACCGCGACCAGGGTCAGCAACACGATGAGCACGAAGGCGATCAGCGCGACGCGGTTGCGCAGCATCAGCCGCAACTCGTCACGGGCGATCAGGCGGACGATCCTCATGCGGCGACCGCCGCGCCGCCGATCTGGAAGCGGGCGTGGAGCGCCCGCACGTCGAACCGCTCGGCCCCGCTCGCCGCCACCTGATGGGTGACGCGGCCCGCCTCCAGAAAGGCGATCGCGTCGGCGACGTCGGCCGCGCTGAGCAGATCGTGCGTCACCATCAGCACGGCGGTGCCGCGTTCGCGCACGGCGGAGAGCAACGCGTTGAAATCCGCCGTCGCGCGCGGGTCGAGGCCGGAGGTCGGCTCGTCGAGCAGCAGCACGGGCACCGCGCGCAGCAATGCGACCGCGATCGCCACCTTTTGCCGCATCCCCTTGGAAAAGCCGCCGAGCCGCTGGTCCCAGGCACGTTCCTGCAGGCCGGCGGCGCGCAACGCCTCGACGATCGCGTCGCGTCCGTGCCGCTCGTCACTGAGCGCCAGCAGATATTGGGCGTTCTCCACCGCCGACAGATGCTCGTACAGCGCCACATTCTCAGGCAGATAGGCGATGTGGCGGCGCGCTGCGTCGGGGTCTGTACCCGGATCGACGTCGCACACCGCGATCCGCCCCGAGCGCGCGCGGGTGAAACCCAGCAACGTGGACAAGGTGGTCGACTTGCCCGCGCCGTTCCCGCCCAGCAGCGCGGTGATGCTGTGCGATTCGACCGTCAGGGACAGTCCATCGAGGACACGATGCTCGCCATAGGCGACCGTCAGATTGTCGATGAGGATCGGTGCGGGGGATGGGGTCGACATGGATACCTCGATGATCGGGTTTCGGCCCCTTTGCGGCATGACATCTGGCGAGACAATATCTCATGACAGGCGGGGCCGGTTATACGCTCGCCGAGGCGGGCTTGGCGAACGCCGGCCCCGCCCCGGCCATCCTCGTCAGATCGCCAGTCGCAACGATGCGCGCACCGTGCGGGGCGCACCGGGATAGATCCACAAGGCGCTGTACGAGCTGGCGGCATAGCGTTGATCGAGCAGATTGTCGGCCTCCAGGCGGAAGCGCAGCCCCTCGACCAGCGGCATTTCGACCGCCGCCTTCACCTTCACATATTCGGGCAGCACGATCGGCCGGGCCGTCAGCGATCCCGCCCGGTCGCCGACATAGGCGACCCCGCCGCTCAGTTGCCAGTCGCCGCGCATCGTCGGAATGCGATGCACCACCAGCAGCGTGCCCGAATGTTCGGGCACGTTCAGCACGTCCGGCGTCGGAAAGGCCGCGTCGTCCGCCGTCGCATCGAGCCAGGCATAGTTGGCGACGATCTGCCAACGGTTGCCGAGCCGGGCCGACGCGTCGAGTTCGATGCCCCGGCTGACGATGCTGCCGACCGGTGCCAGGAAGTTCGGGTCGACCGGATCGGTCGTCAGGATGTCCTGCTTGCGGATGTCGAACCAGGTGGCGGCCAGATCTATACCCGGCAGCTTGGCGGCGACCCCGACCTCATAGCCGCGCCCCTTTTCGGGGCCGAAGCCCGCGCCGTTGCGATCGGTGCCGGTGTTGAGCGAGAAATTCTCGCCCCAATTGGCATGGACCGCGATCGCATCCGTCAGGCGGTAGCGCGCACCGATGCGGAAGTTGACGGGTTCGTCGATATTGCGCCCGACGCCGCCGGTATTGTTGTTGACGATCTTCTGGCGGTACGGATCGATCCGTGCACCGCCGACCAGCGTCAGCCGGTCGGTGACGTCCCACATGTCCTGGACATAGAAGGTCCCCGCCCAGCGGCTTTCGTCATTGTTGGTAAAGGGACGAAGCGGCGCCGCCACCGATCCATAGACCGGATCGTACAGGTCGATCGCATAGGGCGCGGCGGCGGAGGGATTGATGCGCATCCAGCGCTCGCCATAGAAGAAGCGATAGCCCTTGATGCCCGCGCTGACGCGGTGCCGACCGATCTGCCCGGCAAGCTCCAGCCGGGCCGACAGGTCGTCGACGCTGAAGTCGCGGGAACGACGCTGCCGCCACAGGGCGGTGCCCACGATCCGCGACTGATCAGCCGACAGGCCGCGCAGCGTGCCCGTCCGCCACACCATGCCCCCGTTCAGCGTCCAGCCCGCGCCCAGCTGCGCCAGGCCGGTGAGCTGATGCTGGTCGTTGCGCGACCGGGTGATGCCATTCGACGGTTCGCCATAATAGTTCGACCGCGGCAGCGCGTTGGCATCGCCGTCGATGGCGGGGATGCCGCGA
The DNA here is from genome assembly GCF_050274375.1 of Sphingomonas sp. NPDC019816. Classification (NCBI taxonomy): domain Bacteria; kingdom Pseudomonadati; phylum Pseudomonadota; class Alphaproteobacteria; order Sphingomonadales; family Sphingomonadaceae; genus Sphingomonas; species Sphingomonas sp. NPDC019816. The sequence continues at coordinate 25,493 of NZ_JBNNOB010000019.1, read as the reverse complement.
TCGAACGGCGTATCGAACCGGCTGAACTCACCCGAATAGGTCAGGCGGACCGCCTCGCTCGGCTGCCAGGTCAGCGAAGGGGCGACCACCCGGCGCGACAGGGTGACGGTGTCGCGCCAGCCGTCGCTGTCCTCACCCGCGACCACGATCCGCGCCGCCAGCGTGCGCGTCAGCGGCCCCGTCGCATCGAGTTCGACGCGCCGCGTGTCGAACGAGCCGTAGCTGACCATCGCGTTGGCGTGCGGCGTGAAGCGCGGCACCTTCGTCACGATATTGACCCGCCCGCCGGGGTCGATGTCACCGAACAGCGCACCCGCCGGGCCCTTCAGCACCTCGATCCGTTCGGTCGTCGCGGGGTCGCGCGGCGGGGCCATGCCGCGATTGGCGAGAAAGCCGTTCAGATAATATTCGGCGCCCCCGTCGGGCGTGCCGAGAAAACCGCGCACCGCGAAATTGTCGATCACGCCACCCCGGTTGTTCTGCTGGCTGAACCCGCTGACGAGTTCGAGCGCGTCGCTCAACCGATATGTCCCCGCCGCATCCAGGATGTCGCGCTCGATCGAACGGCTCGACTGCGACATGCGTTCGGTGACGCGGTCCGACGACTGCGTCCGATCGACCGTGTCGCGGGTGCCGAGCACGACGATATCACTGTCATCATCCCGTTCGGCCACGTCCTGGGCCTCCGCCGAAAAGGGAGCGAGGCCGAATGCGACGAGGAAGGCGACGGCGGACATGTGCGACCGCGGACGTGGGAAACGGAAAGACATCGGTACTCCGGGATAGGGCGCACGGACGGGCGCCGCCATGTTGCGGGATGTTGCAACGTATCATAAAGAGGCTCCGCTGCAACGCAACAGCAACTTGGCATGGACACCGCCATCCCATGGACACCGCGCCGCGATGCCGGCGATATGGTCGCTCCCAGCGGATCGGCACCCACCTATGAAAGGCGCCCCTTGCACCCGAATGTCGCTCGTTTCCTTGGCCCCATCCTGATGACCATTCCCGCCACGCTCGCCGCGCAGGGAACGGTGCCCCAACCGCCCTCGACGCTGCCGCCCGCGCTGCCCTGGTCCGGCGCTAGCGAAGCCCTGGTCGCCAAAGCCGACGACCCGTGGATCACCCCCGCCGAGGCATCGGCGTTTCGCACCACGCCGCGCTATGCCGAGGTCCGTGCGTGGCTCGCCCGCCTGGACGCGGCCTCGCCGCTCATCACCGTGCAGGGTTTCGGGCGCACCGGAGAGGGGCGCGAGATGGTCTATGTCCGGGCCAGCAAGGGCGGAACGGGCAAGCCGGTGGTGCTGGTGCAGGGTGGCATCCACGCGGGCGAGATCGACGGCAAGGACGCCGGCCTGATGCTGCTGCGCGACATCGCCCTGCGCGGGAAGGGCAGCCTTCTCGACAAGGTCGATCTGGTCTTCGTGCCCATCTACAATATCGACGGGCACGAACGGATGAGTGCCTACAACTTCCCGCATGTTCGCGGCCCGGCGGAGAAGGGGCGGGACGCCAATGCGCGCAACATCGACCTCAACCGGGACTATGCCAAGCTGGATGCGCCCGAATCGCGTACGATGATCGGCTTGATCCGGTCGCTGGACCCGATCCTCTATATCGACTGCCATGTCAGCGAAGGCTTCGACATGCAGTATGACATCACCTTCACCTATGCCGGGTGGGGCACCTATGCGCGGCACCGCGCCACCGCCGACTGGCTGGAGGATCGCTTCGGCCCCGCCGTCCAGGCGGCGCTGACAAAGGCCGGGCATATACCGATCATCTATCCCAGCCCGATCGACACGCGGCATCCCGAAAAGGGCATCCGCTATGCCCCCGAGGGGCCGCGCTATTCGACCGGCTATGGCGATTTCATCGGCATGCCGACCGTGCTGGTCGAGAATCACATGCTCAAACCCTATCGTCAGCGGGTGTTGGGGACCTATGTCCTGCTGGAGGCCGCGCTGAAGATCGCCGCGCAAGATGCGGCGCGGATCGCGGCGGCCAAGGCGACCGACCGGGCGAGCCGGCCGGATGCGTTGCTGACCCGGTGGACGCCCGACCCCACCCCGATCGGGTGGATCGAGAATTTCAAGGGCGTGGCGTTCGACACCTATCTTTCCCCCGCCTCGGGCCGGCAGGAGCAGCGCTGGCTCGGCAAGCCGGTCACCTTCCGCATGCCGATCATCGGCCAGCGACCGACCGAGACGGTCCGGCTGCCCAAGGCGTGGTGGATCCCGCCGGCCTATGACGACGTGACCGAACGGCTGCGTCTGCACGGTATCCGTTTCGAGACGATCCAGACGCCGCGCACGCTGGCCCTCGATCGCGTCCGGCTGATCGACCCCCGATTGTCGCAACCGATCGAGGGGCGGTATCCGATCACCGCCCGGTTCGACCATCAGGTGGCGGAGATGGTGATGCCCGAAGGCAGCGTGCGCGTTCCCGCCGACCAGCCGCTGGGCCTGCTGGCCGCATCGCTGCTGGAGCCCGAAAGCCAGGATTCGTTCCTCGCATGGGGCTTCTTCCCCGAAATGCTGGGTCCCGCCCCCAGCACCGATGCCTTCGTGCTCGCGGCGCTCGGCGAACGGCTGCTGGCGACCGACCCCGCAGTCAGGCGCCGGTTCGACGAGAAGCTGCGCGCCGAGCCGGCATTCGCGGCCGATCCCGATGCACGGCTCGCCTGGCTCTATGCGCAGGCCGGTCCCGGTCATCCCTATCCGCTTCGCTACCCGATCGCGCGCGAACTCGGCGGCGAATGATGAACATGCAGGATGGCGGCGCTGCCGTGACGCGCGACAAGTCCGTGGCGGCCCCGATCGTCCGGCCGCGCCGCCCGCGCGGGGGCTCGGCCGCCGCCGGGCCCGGCATGACCGCATGGGCCGCACGCGCATGAAGAGCCCCTGTGTGAGCGTCTGCCGCTTCGACGGCCGAACCGGCTGGTGCGTGGCATGCGGCCGGACGCTGGCCGAATGTCGCGAATGGAAAAAGGCACCGCGCCCCCGGCTGCTGGCGATCAGCAGGACGCTGCCGGCACGTCTGGACAAGCTCGACGCGCGGGGCGTGCGGGTCGTCGCCGACGATCTGTGATCCGGTCGCGTGGGCTCGGGCGGAAGCCGGGGCCCCGGCCGGGCGGGTGTCACGCGCCGCACGACGGAATTTTTTGTTAAGGTCGTCGTCCTAAAGGCCCATCCCCGCCCCCGCGCAATATGGTCGACACGCGATATGTCCCTCAATATCCCGTCATAACGGACCGGTCCGCCGCCCGCCCCCTTCCTGCGACGATCGCGATACGAGAACCGGTGTGACCCAACGCTCCTTTCCCCTGCCCGACAACGAGGCGGCGCGCCTGGCCGAACTGGTGTCCTACCAGGTCCTGGACAGCGCGTCGGAGCGTGTGTTCGACGACATCGTCCGACTGGCGCAAAGCATGTTCGACGTGGCGACCAGCACCGTCTCGCTGATCGACGATGACCGTCAGTGGTTCAAGGCGGGCATCGGCATCGATGTGTGCGAGACGGATCGCGACGCCGCCTTTTGCACACATGCCATTCTGGGCGATGCCGTGATGGTCGTGCCCGATGCGCATGCCGATGGTCGGTTCACGAACAATCCGCTGGTGCTGGGCGCGCCGTTCATCCGCTTCTATGCCGGGGCCCCGCTGACGACGCCGGCGGGGTTCAACATCGGCACCTTGTGCATCTTCGATCCCAAGCCGCGCCCGAACGGGCTTGACGCGTCCGAGCGCATCCATCTGGCGATGCTGGCCGACATGGTGATGGAGCGGCTGGTGACGCGGCGCCAGCGGCTGGAGCGTCAGGCCGAGGCCGAACAGGTGCTGGCCGTCGCCGCCCGGCTGGACGGTGCGGCCTCGCATCTTGCCAGCAGGGCGAAATCGCTGACGGACCTGGCCAAGGCCGGGGCGGTACGCTCCGACGCGGCGGGCCAGGGCGTGCGCCAACTGGTGCTGTTGGGCCATGATGTCGAAAAGGGCATCGTGAGCGCCTCGGTCGATATCGAACGGGCCGGCGAGGATACGAATACGATGCGCCATGCCGCCGAGGGACTGGCCGTCCATCTGGACGGCATCCGATCGGTGGCCAGCGAGATATCGTCCATCGCCTCGCAGACCAAGATGCTCGCGCTCAACGCCTCGATCGAGGCCGCGCGTGCGGGCGATGCGGGCCGCGGCTTCTCGGTGGTCGCCAGCGAGGTGCGCCAGCTGGCGGGCCTGACCGCCGACGCGACCGACCACATCCTGACCGAGCTGCGGTCGATCGAACGGACGGTGACTCGCGTGATCGACCGCTGCGCGCTGCTGACCGAGCGCGTCGCCGACGTCCGCGGCAGTTCGAACCGGATCAAGGCGACATCCGCCTTGCAGGCGACGACCCGCATCCATGTCGGCGAGGAGATCGACCATATGGTGGGCGGCGCGCGCCAGATCGGGGCGTGCGCGCAGGAGGTCGACGGCTATAGCGGGGAGGTTCTCGGCGCGGCCAGCCTGCTGCGCGAACATGCCGACCGTCTGATGCGGCATTACACGCAGGCCCCGCTGCAATAGCATATTCGCCGCGTGCTTCCGGCCTGGGCGGCGGTCCTTCACGGTCGCCGCCGCCAGCGCGTTGCCCGTCCCCGGAAACCATTCCCCGCCACGCGCGTCCGGCAAGGGCAATGGGAAAGGATCGACGATGACAGGCACGGCGGTGGTAACGGGCGGCAGCGCGGGCATCGGCCTGGCGACCGCCGAGCGGCTGGCAAAGGCCGGATGGAATGTCGCGATCCTCGCGCGCGATGCGAAGCGGCTGGGGGAAGCGCGGGCGATGCTGGCCCGCCACGGCGGACAGGTGCTGGCGATCAGCGCCGATGTCGCCGATGCGGGCGCGGTGGACGCCGCGGCGGACCGGATCGAGCGCGAGCTGGGCCCGATCACGGCCTGGGTCAACAACGCCATGTCGACCGTCGTCGCCCCCGCCGACCGGATCAGCGCCGAGGAATATGCGCGCGTGACCGCCACCACCTATCTCAGCCAGGTGCATGGCACGCTGGCGGCGCTACGGCACATGAAGCCGCGCCGGCGTGGTGCGATCGTCCAGGTGTCGTCGGGCCTGGGCATCCGCGCGGTGCCGCTACAGGCCGCCTATTGCGCGGCCAAGTTCGCCGTCTCGGGCTTTACCGACTCGCTGCGCGCCGAGCTGATCGCGGACGAGGTGCCGGTGAGCCTCAGTGTCGTCTATCTGCCCGCCGTCAACACACCGCAACCCGGCTGGGCGCGCAACCATACCGGGCGCGAACAGATCCTGCCCGACCCGCTGTTCGACCCCCGGCTCTGCGCCGAGGCGATCGTCGCGGCGATCGACAAGCCCGAGCGGGAAATCTGGGTCGGCCGCTCGACCTTCCAGATGGCGATCGCGCAGGCGCTCGCCCCCGGTTTCGCCGATCGCCAGGCGGCGAGCTTCGCCAAGGACCAGCTGGGCGGGCCGATCGGCGAGAAGCCCGGCAACCTGACCGAGCCCGTCCCCGGCCCCGCGCGCATTGACGGCGACGGCACCGACCGCGCGATCGACAACCGCCGCGAATTCTTCACGTCGCGCCAGCGCGACCTGTTCAAGCTGGGCATCGCCTCGGGCCTGGCGGGCGTCGGCGCGCTGGCGGGATGGGGCGTCTCGCGTCTTGCCGCACCGCGCAAATCCTGAACGACCAAGGAGACCTTTTCGATGACCGACCCGACCGTACAGACCCGCCGGCGCGAGATCGCGACCGAACATCTGCTGTTCAAGACGATGGAATATGTCGAGGCGCACCATCCCGGCCTGCTCGACTTCCTCGAATCCAGCCTCGACCATCTGGGCGACCCGACCGACGGCGCGGACAAGGACGACGACGCGGTGCGCGACATCGCCCGCCGCATGATCACCGGCGCACGCCGCCAGGGCGTCTAGACCGGCTCATGGCCCTGCACTTCGTGGGTTTTCGCGGTGACGAATATACCCGCGCGGTGCAGGTGTTCGGTCCGCCCGACTTCATCCATATCGGCTGGGACCGTTGGGCCAGGGCGGAAGTGTTTCCGGGAGACATAGCGGTCTTCGCCACCGGCACGGCGGACGATGCCCCTCCCCCTACAGCTATCCTGACATTCGCGAGGATTAGCCTTCCGCCCTGCGGTTATGCCGCGCCCCGCGCGCGTCTCATGGAATAGCGCAAAGATTGGACGAGCCGGTCGCGCAAGCGTCGCAAGCGTGTCTCGTCCTCTGCCTTGCCCAGCGCGGAAAGAAAGTTTGCCGGCATGCCGTGGCATCGCCACGGGCATGGCGTTCGGTCGTGAGCTGCCGACCGATCTTCCCAGTTCCCCGGCCATGCGATGTGCCCAGTCGTAGCCAGGGCACACTGGTCCGTGTCCCCTTTTCCATTCGCCGCCGCCGGACAAATCCTTGTCACCCTCAACGCCATGGTTCGCAAACGTCAGTCCCATCAGCTCTTTGCGGCGCCGGCGCGGCGGAGCAAGCCGACCGCAAAGCTTCGTTCACGCGCCGACGGCGTGGGGGCGGACGGCATCGCCGTGCCGCCCCGATCATCAACCTCATGTTCGCATAGAAGACCCGCGCCTTATTCGGCACCCGCTTCGCGGGTCGCCCCTTGGATCAGGTTGTCCAGCGTCGCGCCATCGAAGCCCAGCTCCTTCATCAGGCCGTCGATCACCGGCGCCTGCGCCCGATACCGGAGCGCCGCCGACACCGCCGAGTTGGCCAGATTGCCGTCATTGGCGGGCGTCGAGGACTGGTTGCCGCTGACGGCGCCTCCACCGGACAGCCCATCGACCTGAACGATCTTGATGCTGTCGATCGCCTCCAGCGGCTTGGAGGCTTCGCGGACGAGATCCGGCAATATCTTGAGCAGCGCCAGCTTGGTCTGGAGCGAGACCTGCTCGTTGGAGAGGAGATTGGCGGCCTCGTTGACGGCCTTTTGCCCTTCGGCCTCCACCTCGAAACGGATGCGCGCCGCCTCCGCCCGCAGCTTTTCGGCCTCCGCCTCACCTTCGGCTGCCGCCCGCAGCGCCTGGGCGCGATCGATCGCGGCCTTGGCGTCGGCTTCGGCTGCGACGCGGATGGCGATGGCCGCTCGCTCCGCTTCGCGCGCGGCGTCGATCAGTTCGATCCGCTTGGCGCGCTCTGCCACCTCGGTTTCCCGCGCAGTGGCGACCTTTTCCTCCGCAGCCACGGCCTCGGCCCGGGCACTGTCCGCCTGCGCCTTGGCCTGGCTTTCCTCGCGGCTCTTGTTCTGGACGGCGATCTGCTGCTCCTGCCGCGCGATGGCCAGTGCCTGCTCCTGCGCGATGCGCGCCTCCTGGACCGCGCGATCCGCCTCGATCTGCGCGGCGCCGGTCTGCTGCTTGGCAACGATCCGGGCCTGCTCGGCTTCACGCTCGCGCTCGGTCTGCTGGCGCGAAATCTCGCTGGCCTGCTCGGCCCGGCGGACCTCCAACTCGCGCTCCTGCTCCAGCCGCGCGAACTCGGCGTCCTGGGCGATGGTGAAGGACTGACGACTCGCCTCCAGATTCTTCGCCTCGATCTGGACGCGGGTATCCTGCTCGATGTCGTTGCGCGTCTTCTTGCGCAATTCGATCTGCTCGGTCAGCTTGGTCAGGCCTTCGGCGTCGAACGCGTTATTGGCGTTGAAATGCTCGATCGAGGTCTGGTCCAGCCCGGTCAGCGACACGCTTTCCAGCTCCAGCCCGTTCATCGCCAGGTCGGCGGACGATACCTGCTGCACCTTCTGGACGAATTCGCTGCGCTGCTCGTGCAACTGGTTCATCGTCATGCCCGCCGCCACCGAGCGGAGCGCGTCGACGAACTTACCCTCGACCAGCTCCTTCAACGCCTCGGGGTGCATCGTGCGCTGACCCAGTGTCTGGGCGGCAGTGGCCAGCGCCTCGCGGTCGGGGCGGACACGCACATAGAATTCGGCGCGGACATCGATGCGCAGCCGGTCGAGCGTGATCAGCGCATCGCCGTTGCGCCGCTCCACCGCGAGGCGCACCGTGTTCATGTTGACCGGCATCGTCTCGTGCAACACCGGCAGCACCAGCGCACCGCCGTTCATCACCACCTTCTCGCCTCCGAACCCCGTGCGAACGAATGCGATTTCCTTCGACGCGCGCTTGTAGAGCCGCGCCGTGATGATGCCGATGATGACAAGGGCGAGGAACGGAATGCCGGCGTACAGGAGCACGGCACCCGCCCCGGCGGGAACCAGATCGTTCATATCTTCATCCAGTCGGTATGGCGTGGAGACGAATGGAGGATCGCGCGGAAATGCGCGCCCTCTCGACGGACGAGGAGGATGGTATCGCCCTCCTCGAAAATCGCGGCGGGATCATTGGGCTCGACCAGCACGTGGTGCGCCTGCCCATGCGGGTCGAGGATGCGCGTGCGGGCGGGATTGCCAGCCGTGGCGCGACCGACCGTGACCACGCCCCGCCGTCCGACGAGATCGTCGACGTCGAACGCCGTGGTCTCATCATGCGGCATCAGACGCGCAAGTACCCGGCCAAGACCGGCGGTGATCGGAAAGGCCGCGATGACGGTGCCGGGAATGACCCACCAGAGGGACAGAAACCCGCCCAGCACGGCCTGCGCGATCTGCTGCGTGCCCAGTCCGACGACGCCGAAACTGGCCAGAAACGCCACGAGCAGAACCAGCAGGGGAACGCGACCCACCCCCAGCCAATCGAGCAGCCCGGAATCCAGGTCCAGATCAAGGTCCAGCCCGCTCGCGCCCAGCCCGAGCGCTTCGACCAGACCAATTGCGAGCATAAGTATAAGCGCGGCGGTAAATACCACCGTTTGCGGCGCAACCAATAAATCCAGCACGTCGCAGTCCCCCGTTACAGGGACAGATTAACGACAGCCGGTGAGAGGGCAAGCTAAACCGGACGCAGCCGTCCGAATAGTTGCGGATTTCGTCACCGCAGCCCTAAGGTCGCCCATGGTCTCTGGCGAGCCGGATTGACGATGGATCGGTCCGTCGTTGAATTTTCAGATTGCGGCGATGTATTCGCAGGGAGCAAGTCCATTGCTTATCTTGCCCCGGGAACTGCCGATACGATCGATGCCGGCAAACGGGCACCGCTCATGTCCAGCGGTCCGCACCCAGGGCACGGATGCTCCGCGGCTAGTCGCCGATCTCGCCGCCGCCCCGTTCGAACCTACAGGTCCAACTGGGCGCGGAGGGCCAGGGTTTGGAAAGCCGGATCGTCGCCAGCGCCGGCATCGGAATACGTCCCCGTCTGAACCTGCCCCTGCAATGCGAAGCGCTGCGTCGGCCACCACGCGAGCCCCGCCGTCCAGATCCGTTGCCGGCCGCCACGCACGTCGCGGTCGTTCATGTCGAGCGTGGAATAGCGCACGCCCGCCTCGACGGTGCCCCAGCGTCCGGCAGCGGGATCGAAGCGGTCCTCCGGCGAACGCGGCGCGTCCCAGGTCGCATTGTCCACCCGGTACGCGCGCGATCTGCCGGTCAGCACCCGGGACGCCTCCACATACCAGCCCGAAAAGCGCCGGTGTCCCCCCGTCCGGTCGACGCCGATGCGGTATATCTCACCTTGCGCCTGCCATCGCCGCCACGAAATCGCCCCTTCCAGCCCCGCCGCATAGCCGCTTTTGGCGGTGAGCGATCCCGTGTCGAGCGTCGGGTTACCGGCGGTGAGCGACAATTCCGGCATGGCGGTGAATGAAAAACCGCGTTCCTTGCCCACGCCGCTGCCCCGCTTGGGCCGGAACGACTTGGCGAGCGAAATGCCGGTATGAATCGTAAGATCGTCCGTGCGGACGGGCAGTCCGGTGACGCGCAAGGCAGCGCCGCGTTCCGATCCGTCATAGCCGGGCCCGGCCTGACCGCCGGTTACCGCTGCGGAGGCGAACCAGCGATCGCCATTGGCGCGCGCTTGCAACGCGACGCGTGCGGTGTCCGTGGCGATCTGCCGCGTGACGTCGATGACCGCGCTTCGTTCCAGGAAGAGCAGCGCCTGGGCCGAGCGATCCTGTTGCAGCGAGAAGTTGGGCTCGAAGGCGCCCGCCCGTATCGATAGGCCGTCGATACCGGCCCAGGCTGCGCTGGCCTCGTAGATTCTGTTCTTGCCACCCGGTCGACCGCCGAAATCCCATTCGACCGTGAATTCGAATCCCGCCGGCAGGTCGCCGACGACGCCGAGGCGGGCGCGACGAAAATTGACCCCGCCGCCCGGTTCGTCGCCCGCGCCATGTCGCCCGATCGGACCGCCGGCATCCAGTTGCACCAGGACATTCGGCTCGATCGTGACCGCCCGCAGATCGCCGTTGCCACCCTCCTGTGCGGCGCAGGGCATCGCAATGCCGGCGGTACAGCCGATGAGGGGAGCGATAAGCCATCTTGGCCTTCGCCTGATAGTTTTGGCGATGATGGGCATCCTGACTCCCGAGCGATGGGGCTGGCCTTCGAAAACGCCTTCGGCCCCGGCATGGTAACCGGCCGCCGATCACTATCGATGGTTGGCCCGCCCGCACTCCAACGGCAGCACGACCGGTAAGATCCAGACCCGCATAGCGGCGTTGCCCTTCGATCGCACATTTGCCCGCTTGCGATCGGCGCCCGCAGGCATTCTTCGCGCCGGCTTATTCGGCGGGAGCCGTTCCTGCCGCCATCGCCCGGCGTGCGGCGCGCGCGTGTTCGCGTTCGAAGCCACCGACCCCGCGATCGGTGCCGCAGAGCCGGTCCCAATGGCGGAAGTACAGGCCATAGTTGCAGCCATAAAGCTCATGATGCCGCTGATGATGGCTGGCGGTGATCAGCCAGCCGCCCAAGCGGCCGGTCCACATGAAGCGGGGAAAAATCTCCCACCCCATATGGTTGGTCACCCCCATCACCGTCATGATCGTCAACACGATGCCCAGACCGGTGACATGGATGGGTACGAAAAAGACCAGCAGGGGAATGACCACCGCCCCGCTCAACGCCTCGATCGGATGGAACGCCATGGCGGCCCATGCGGTCGGGGGTCGGCTGGCATGATGCAGCGCATGCGCCAGCTTGAACGGCGCCGGGCGATGCATCCAGCGATGCGTCCAATAAAACCAGGTGTCGTGCAGCAGAAGGTACAGCAGCACCGAGAGCGGCGCGTACCAGATCGGATAGGCATGGATGTCGGTATAGACCCGGGTCCAGCCATGATGCTGCCATCCCCAGGCGACGACGCCTGCCGGAATGCCATACAGGGCGGCGGACGCCAGGCTCCAGATGATTTCACGGCGCACCTGCGGGTCCAGACCGGCGTACAGGCCGGGATGCTTGCGGACCGTGACCCAGGCGAATGCGCCCGACACGATCAGATAGCGGATGCCGACGATCGCGGTCATCGCCACGGCGGACAGGGTGATGGCAAGGATCATGCCCGCCCCCCGGCCGTGCGGTGTTCGGCCGGCCGCCGCTGGTTCGCGCGGCGCCGCGCCGGAAGGCCCCACCAGGGCGTTCCGGGAAACAGATGGTGTTCGTGATGATATCCGCCGAAGTGGAAACAGGTCAGCAGCGACAGGATCGGCCCGAGTGACAGGCTGTGCGCCCGATGCCGATCCGCGAAGGGCACCGGCCGCTCGCGGTGCGGCAACCAGGTGCCGAATATGAAAAGCTGCGCCACGGCCCCCAGCGCGGGCACGGCCCAGAACAGGACGATGTTGCCGAGCGGCGCGCCGAACAGCAGCGTATAGGCCAGCGCCACCAGCGTGATCCTCAGGATCTGGCCGTGCGAATAATAGGTTCGGAAGAACTGCACGAACCATGCGGCGAGGCGCGGATCGCCGCCATGGAAGTCGGGGTCACCCGCCCGCCCCGTATTCTCATGATGGCGATGATGCTGCGGCAGCAGAGTCGCATAGGACAGGCAGGCATAGAGCGAGAGGCAGATGGCGCCGATCGCGCGGTTGAGCCGTGGGTGCGTCGGAGCCAAGGCGCCGTGCATCGAGTCGTGGGCGACGATGAACAGGCCGGTGCTCAACCAGGTCTGCACGACGATCGCGACGATCGCGAGCGGGATGGTCGCCAGGCTCCACCGCCAGAAGAAGATGCCCACGACATGGATCGTCAGCCATGCCGCGATGATCATTGCGGACAACGCAACGCCGATCCCGGTCTGCCGGATCAGCGCCGCGTCGGCAGGGCGGGACGCGGAATTCACCGATCCCCGTCCATCGACGCCATCGTCGCGACCTTGCCGGACCCCGACGTACGGCGCGCCGCCTCGGCATTGGCGCGCAGCTGGGCCTTCAGCACCGCGGGCCGGCGCGCGAACAGGAAGCCGTGACTGACGGTACCATCCTTGCCCTCGACGGCATGGTGCAGGCGATGGGCCTGCAAGAGGCGCTTGAAATAGCCGCGCTTGGGGACCCAGCGAAATCCCCCCCGCTGGTGCACCAGCATGTCGTGGACGAACGCATAGATGCCGCCATATACCGTGATGCCGAGCGCCCCCCACCAGAGCGGTTCCCATTTCAGGCCGACGGTGAACAGGATGATCGGCACGATCGCGAAGACGATCGCATACAGGTCGTTCTTCTCGAACCAGCCGTCATGTTCCTCATGATGCGACTTGTGCCAGCCCCAGCCCCAACCGTGCATCACATAGCGATGCGCGGCCCAGGCGAAGCACTCCATGAACAACACCATGAAGACCACGATCGCGAGTTTCTCGAACCACGACATCAGGCGTCGTCACCCAGCGCGCGGCGGGTCGGATGCGGCGATTTCATCATGCCCCCCACATATCCCTTCCGCGATCGCGATGCGAGGGTCACGCGGCGGTAAATTCGTGCGACCCCGACCGTGCCGGGGGCGTCGCGGAATGCCGCAGTAATTATCGCACCGATTGATGAACACGGATGATGGGCCCTGCCCCTCACATGCGTCCTCCTGTCATCCGCATATGCAAAGCGGATGGGTTCGGAATCACCCGACGCACGTTTCACCAGCGCGCATGTTCGGCCCAGAGAGCCAAACCGAACGCGGGCATGAAATTCGCGCTTTAGGTTTTATTCGATAAATCAAAGAGATCTGGCGGAGCGGGAGGGATTCGAACCCTCGATACGGTTTTGCCGTATACTCACTTTCCAGGCGAGCGCCTTCGACCACTCGGCCACCGCTCCGCATGAGTCATGCCTGGAACACGCGCCCCTAATGCGCTTCCTCGCGGCGCGCAAGCGATTGCGTGGGGCGGGCGGCTGGGGCAGTCTTTCGGCCATGACGATCGCGCTTCTGCTCGCCGCGCTTCTGGCGCAGGCTTCGCCCGCCCCCGCCCCGGCCGTACAGGCCGGCGACCCGCTGCCCGGCGACTGGGTGGCGGTGCCCGATAACGAGGTGCTGGTCTTCACCCTGTCCAACGGGCGGACGGTCACGATGCGGCTCGCCGCCGGGCAGGCACCGGTGCATGTCGCCAATATTCGTGCGCTGGCGCGGGCGCGCTGGTGGGATGCGGGGACCAGCGTCTACCGCGTGCAGGAGAATTACGTCGCGCAATGGGGCGATGCGACCGAGAAGAAGCCGCTGCCGCCCGGCATCGTAGCCAATCCGCCGGCGGAATATGTCCGCCCCGGCAACAGCGCGGTCGCGCGGTTGAGCCGGCCCGATCCCTATGCCGCCTGGGCGGGCTATAGCCGCGACGGATGGCCGCTGGCCGGCGATGCCCAGTCCGAATGGATGCCGCATTGCTATGGCATGGTCGGTGTCGCGCGCGATCTGGCGCCCAGCACGGGGTCGGGTGCCGAACTCTATACCATCATCGGCCATTCGCCGCGTGCGCTCGATCGCAATATCGCCGTGGTCGGCCGGGTGATCGACGGCATGGAGGCGCTGTCCACCCTGCCGCGCGGTACAGGCGATCTGGGCTTCTACAAGGACGAGGCGCAGCGGCTGCCGATCGTGTCGGCGCGGCTGGCGAGCGAACTGCCCGCCGCCGAGCGGCCGCGGTATCAATATCGCGAAACGGCCGGCCCGCGCTTCGCCGCCTGGATCAAGGCGCGGGAGAACCGGCGGAATGACTTTTTCACCGTGCCGGCGGGGGGCGTCGACATCTGCGCGGCCCTGCCCCCGGTGCGCAAGGCGCCGTGATCGGTCGGCGCGGCCTTCGACGCCGCGCCGACCGAAGGACGATCCTGGGCCGAGCCCCATCCCTCCCTCAGCGTGAGCGCGGCCCAAGGCCAAGGGTAAGCGGGGCCGCGTCCGCAGGCGCGGCCCCGTGGCGGATCACGCCGCCTTCTTCCCCGGTTCGACCCGGTTGGCGACCAGATGGTCCACCACCGCCGGATCGGCCAGGGTCGAGGTGTCGCCCAGCGCATCAACCTGATTCTCGGCGATCTTGCGCAGGATGCGGCGCATGATCTTGCCCGAGCGGGTCTTGGGGAGAGCCGGCGCGAATTGCAGCGCGTCGGGGGTGGCGATCGGCCCGATCTCCCGGCGAACCCACTGGACGAGTTCGGTGCGCAGCGCCTCGTCCTCCTCGACCCCGGCGTTCAGCGTGACGAAGGCGTAGATGCCCTGCCCCTTCACGTCGTGCGGCATGCCCACGACCGCCGCCTCGGCGACCTTGGCATGCGCGACCAGCGCCGATTCCACCTCGGCGGTGCCCATGCGGTGGCCCGAGACATTGATGACGTCGTCGACGCGCCCGGTGATCCAGTAATAGCCATCCTCGTCGCGGCGACATCCGTCACCGGTGAAATACTTCCCCGGATAGGTGGTGAAATAGGTCTGGAAGAAGCGATCGTGATCGCCCCAGACGGTCCGCATCTGCCCCGGCCAGCTGTCGGCGATGACCAGATTGCCCTCGACCGCGCCGTCGAGCACCTTGCCCTCGGCATCCACGATCTGCGGCAGCACGCCGGGCAGCGGCTTGGTGGCCGAGCCGGGCTTGAGCGGCACCGCGCCGGGAATGGGGGCGATCATGTGGCCGCCGGTCTCGGTCTGCCACCAAGTGTCGACGATCGGGCAGCGTTCCTCGCCCACCACGCGGTAGAACCATTCCCACGCTTCCGGGTTGATCGGCTCGCCCACCGAACCCAGCACGCGAAGCGAGGAGCGGTCGGTCTTCTTCACCCATTCGTCGCCCTCGCGCATCAGCGCGCGCAATGCGGTGGGCGCGGCATAGAAGGTCGCGACCTGGTATTTGTCGACGATCTGCCAGAACCGGCTGTGGTCGGGATAGTTGGGCACCCCCTCGAACATCAGGGTCGTCGCGCCGTTGGCGAGCGCGCCATAGACGACATAGCTGTGACCGGTGACCCAGCCGACATCGGCAGCGCACCAGAATACCTCGCCATCCCGGTAATCGAAGACATGTTGATGGGTATAGGACGCCCAGAGCAGATAGCCGCCGCTGGTGTGCAGCACCCCCTTGGGCTTGCCGGTCGAACCGCTGGTATAGAGGATGAACAGCGGGTCCTCCGCCCCCATGGGCTCGGGCGGGCAGTCGGCGGGGGCGGCATCGACGAGATCGCCGTACCACCGGTCGCGCCCCTCCTTCATCGCGACATCGGTGCCGGTGTGGCGAACGACCACGACATGATCGACCGCGGCCCCGTGATGCTCCAGCGCGGCGTCGAGATTGGCTTTGAGCGGCACCGCCTTGCCCCCGCGACAGCCGCCGTCCGCCGTGATGACGATGCGCGATTCGCAATCGACGATGCGATTGGCCAGGCTTTCGGGCGAAAAGCCGCCGAAGACGATCGAATGGATCGCGCCGATCCGCGCGCAGGCGAGCATCGCGAACGCCGCTTCCGGGATCATCGGCAGATAGAGGGTGACACGGTCGCCCTTGCCGACGCCCAGGTCCTTCAACACGTTGGCGAGGCGGCTGACCTCGCCGTGCAGTTCGCGGTACGTGATGCGCCGCTCGGTGCCCGGCGCATCGCCTTCCCACAGGATCGCGACCTGATCGGCGCGGGTCGCCAGATGCCGGTCGATGCAGTTGGCCGCGACGTTCAGCTGGCCGTCGGCGAACCAGTTGATGCGAAAATCGGCCTCGTCGAAACTGGTGTCCTTCACGGTGGTGAAGGGCGTGATCCAGTCGAGCCGACGGGCCTGTTCGCCCCAATAGCCGTCCGGGTCGGTCTTCGCGGCATCATAGGCGCTGGCATAGGCCCCGGCGTCCATGGACGCGCGATCGGCCCAATCCGGTACGGGGTAAAGATGTGCGCTCATCCGTCTCTCCTGATTTTGGACCATGCTTTAGCAGTCGAACCGGGCAGATGCCTATTGGCTCCATGGCGGCACGTGATGTCGGGGCGATGATCCGATGAACGGCGGCGCGGACGGGCCGGTCATCGACGGGGCGGACGGGTCGTTTCTGCCGGAAAACATTTACGATTGATCCACCACAAGATCACACCGCCCCCCTCTGTTCCTCCCGCCAAAGCAACGCTACAGCAGCAATGGCGCCACGTTCGAGGGAGGCGGACGAAGCATGACCGTGACGGCCCTTGCCGATATTCCTGCGGGCTTCGCCGCGATCCTGGCGCGTAGCGGAGAGATGGGGCGGTTGATCGCCAGCCATGACTGGGCCGCGACGCCGCTCGGGCCCATCGCGTCCTGGCCGCAGAGCCGGATGACCGCGATCGGCATCGCGCTCGCCTCGTCCATTCCGATCGCCACGATCTGGGGGCCGGAGGGCATCCTGATCTACAATGCCGGCTATGCCGCCTTTTCCGGCAACCGCCACCCCGCCATTCTGGGCGAGCGCCTGTTCGATGCCTGGCCAGAGGCGCGCGCCTTCAACGAACATGTGATCCTGTCGGGCCTGAACGGCCAGAGCCTGGCCTATCGCGACCAGGCGCTGATGCTGGAGCATAACGGCACCAGCGCGCAGCATTGGCTGGATCTGGACTATACGCCGATCGCCGATGAACAGGGGCGCCCGGCCGGCGTGCTGGCGACCGTGATCGACAGCAGCGCCCGGATGCGCGACCGGCAGGAGCGAGAGATCGCCATCGTCGCCGCGCGCGAGAGCGAGGCGCGGTTCCGCAACGTCGCCGATCATTCGCCGATCATCATGTGGATGACGGGGGCCGATGGCCGCTGCATCTACATGAACCGCGCCTGGACCACCCAGACCGGCTTCGAGGTGGAGCAGGGCCTGGACTTCCAATGGATCAAGGCGGTCCATGCCGAGGATCGCGCGGCGGTCGAGAACGCCTTTCGCGCCGCGACCCGCGACCGGGTCGCACTCAACCTGGAGTTCCGCCTGCGCCACCGCGAGGGCGGCCATCACTGGGCAACCATCAGCGCCATCCCCCGGATCGACGACGGCGCGTATATGGGCATGGTCGGATCGGTGTTCGACATCGACGAGCGCCGCCGGGCCGAGGCGACGTTGCGCGACGTCAACGCCGTGCTGGAACGCCGCGTCGCCGAGGCGCTGGCCGAGCGCAAGCTGTTCGCCGACATCATCGATTCGACCGGCACGATGGTGCAGGTCCTGGGCTTCAATCATTGTTATCTGGCGATCAACCGCGCCGCGTCGGACGATTTCGAGCGGATTTTCGGCGTGCGCCCGCATATCGGCCAGCACAAGGGCGAGGCGATGGCGACGCGGCCCGAGATCCTGTCGGTCATGCGCGATTACTGGACGCGCGCGCTGGCGGGCGAGGACTTCTCCGTCATCCAGGCGCTGATCGACCAATGGGGCGAGCGGCGGCATTACGAGCTTCGCTTCAGCCCGCTGATCGCCGCGGACGGCACGCCGATCGGAGCGTATCAGTTCGCGACCGACGTGTCCGAACGGCTGGCCGCGCAGGAAAAACTGGCCGATATGGAGGCGCAACTGCGCCAGAGCCAGAAGATGGAGGCGGTCGGCCAGCTGACCGGCGGCATCGCGCACGACTTCAACAATCTGCTCCAGGTCGTGGTCGGCAATCTGGAGATGCTCGACCGGCTGCTGCCCGCCGACGAACACCCCCGCGCCAGGCGCGCCGCGACCAACGCGATGACGGGGGCCAAGCGCGCCGCGACGCTGACCCAGCGGCTGCTCGCCTTCTCGCGCCGTCAACCGCTGGCGCCGCAATCGGTCGATGCGGTACGGCTGGTCGACGGGCTGTCCGACCTGCTGACCCGGACGCTGGGGGAGCAGGTGACGCTCGACATCCGGGCGGAAAGCGGGCTGTGGCCGGCCGAGGCCGATCCCAACCAGCTGGAAAGCGCCATCCTGAACCTGGCAGTCAATGCGCGCGACGCGATGCCGCATGGCGGGACCCTGTCGATCACCATGCGGAACGCCCGGCTGGAGGGGCATGCGGCCATGGCCGCCGGCCCTGTCCCCTACCCCACCGATCCGGGCGATTATGTCGCGATCGATGTCAGCGACACCGGCACCGGCATGGACCGCGCGACGCTGGGCCGGGTGTTCGAGCCGTTCTTCACCACCAAGGAGGTCGGCAAGGGCACCGGGCTGGGCCTGTCGATGGTGTATGGTTTCGCCAAGCAGTCGGGCGGGCAGGTGCAGATCGAATCCAAGCCTGGCCAGGGGACCTGCGTCTCGTTGTTCCTGCCGCGTTTCGAGGGAGAGGTGGACGCCGCCGTCGAGGCGCCGCTCGATGCCCGGGGCGCGGTCCACGGATCGGAAACGATCCTGGTGGTGGAGGACGACGCCGATGTCCGCGCCTATTCAACCGAGGCGTTGCGCGAATTGGGCTATGACGTGCTGGAGGCGGATGACGGCGCCTCGGCGCTCGCGCTGCTGGAGGCCCCCGATGCGGCGCGCATCGACCTGCTCTTTTCGGACGTGGTCCTGCCCGGCGGCATGACCGGCGCCGACCTCGCCTCCGCCGCGCGGGCGCTTCATCCCAGGCTGAAGGTGCTGTTCACCACCGGCTATGCCCGCGACGTGATCGTTCATGGCGGAAGGCTGGACGCCGGCGTCGCGCTGATCACCAAGCCGTTCGACTTCGCCGATCTGGCGGCACGGATAAGGGCGATGCTGGACGGGTGATCCCGGGCCCCGGTAGAGTGGCGGGGCGGAACGGGGTCACGATGTCCGACACGCGACAAGCGCGCACGTGCTTCGCATGCGCCCGTTCCGATGACGATCAAGTGCGCCGTCCTCCCCAATTCGACCCGATCCTGGCGGTTTGTCCTGGGGGCGTTCCATGCCCGCGCCCGATTCCCCGACTTGCGCGTTTTGCGCGGCGGCGCGAAAGGACAGCAATGGCGACGCGGTTTCGGCAATTTTGGAGCGAGGAGGAATGGTCCTTCGCTCCCCATGAACGGCCGACCATTCCCGGCTCTCCCGGCAATTTCGACCATCCGCTGCGCCGCCGGCTGGCCTATGGCCTGATCGCGGTGCTGATCGGGCTGACCGGCGGGCTGGGCAATGCGATGGTCCAGGTGAACACGATCCAGTTGCAGGGCGCGCTGGGGCTGGACCCGACCGAGATCGCGTGGCTGCCCATCGCCTATGTGATGACCAACGCGTCGATCAACCTGTTGCTGATCAAGTTCCGCCAGCAATTCGGCCTGCGCCCGTTCGCGCTGCTGTTCGTCGGGCTCTATACCGTCCTGGCCTTCGCGCATCTGTTCGTGCGCGACTTCGGCACCGCCATCGCGGTGCGCGCGGCCAGCGGCATGGCGGCGGCGGCGCTGTCGTCGCTGGGGCTCTATTACATGATGCAGGCGCTGCCCGCGAAATGGCGGCTGAAGGCGATCGTGCTGGGCATCGGCGTGCCGCAATGCGCGACGCCGCTGGCGCGCCTGTTCTCGCCCGAGCTGCTCGCCATGTCGCAGTGGCGCACGCTCTATATGTTCGAGTTCGGGCTGGCCGCGATCAGCCTGGCCGCGATCGTCGCGCTTCGCCTGCCCCCGACCCAGCGGCTGAAGGCGTTCGAGCCGCTCGATTTCCTGACCTTCGCGCTCTACGCGCCCGCGATCGGGCTGATCTGCGCGGTGCTGGGCCAGGGGCGGCTGGTGTGGTGGACACAGGCCGAATGGATCGGCTGGGCGCTGGTCCTGGCCATCCCGCTGCTCGCCGCCGCTTTGTGGATCGAGCATAACCGCGTCAATCCCCTGCTCAACACCCGCTGGCTGGGGTCGGTCGACATCATCCGCTTCGCCATCGTCACGCTGATGGCGCGCATCGTCCTGTCCGAACAGAATTACGCCGCGGTCGGCCTGCTGACCACGCTGGGCCAGAATAACGACCAGTTCGGGACGCTGTTCACCATCGTCTTCATCGCCTCGGTCGGCGGGGTCGTCGCCAGCGCGGTGACGCTGGACGTGACGCGACTGACCCATCCCGTCATGTTCGCGATCGCGCTGGTCGCCGTCGCGGCCTTCGCCGACAGCTTCTCGACGAACCTCACCCGCGCGCCGCAGCTTTATGCGACACAGGCGCTCATCGCCTTTTCGACGACCTTCTTCCTCGGCCCCTCGCTGCTGTTCGGCATGACCCGCGCGCTGCAACAGGGGGCCGGGCATGTGATCAGCTTCATCGCGCTGTTCGGGATGCTCAACTCGGTCGGCGGGCTGGGCGGCACCGCCCTGCTCGGCACCTATCAGGTGGTCCGCGAAAAGACGCACAGCGCCGCGATCGTGCAGAATATCGACCCCACCGATCCGCAGGTGACGCAGCGTATCCAGGCCGGCGGCGTGCGCGTGTCGGGCGTCGTCTCCGACCCCACCCTGTCACGCGCAGAGGGCGGCGCGCTATTGTCGCAGGCCGCCACGCGTGAGGCCAATATCCGCGCCTATAACGATGTCTTCCGCCTGGTCGCAGCGCTTGCGGCCGCCGTCACCCTGTTCCTCGCGCTGCTGACCTGGCGGCGCAATCGGCGCGCCCGCGCCGCTGCCAAGGCCTGAGCCATGACCGACACCCGCTCGCCCGTCTCCCCCACGCCGATGACCGAACAGGCCGCCGCCGAGGCTGGGGCCGCACCCGCCAGCGCCGCCCCCGTACCCCCACCCGCGCCGCCGCCGGCGTCGGGATGGCGGCCGCCCTCGGGCGGGTGGCGGTCGCGCGCGCTGATCCTGTTGCTGGTCGTCGGCGGCATCGCGGCGGTGCTGGCGGCCTGGCGGCTGCCGCCCTTTTCCAGCAGCGTCCAGTCGACCGACAACGCCTATGTCCGCGGTCGCACCACCGTGATCGCGCCGCAGGTCAGCGGCTATGTCACCGCCGTCCTCGTCCGCGATTTCGAGACGGTGCGCGCCGGCCAGCCGCTGGTGCGGATCGACGACCGCATCTATCGCCAGCGCGTCGACCAGGCGACCGCGCAGGTCGCGGCGCAGGAGGCCACGCTCGCCAATAGCCGCCAGGCGCAGGCGTCGCGCACCGCCAGCCTGTCGGCGCAGGACGCCGCCGTCGCCAATGCCGAGGCGCAACTGATGCGCGCGCAGGCCGATATGGCGCGCGTCAACGACCTGGTCACCGACGGCTCGGTATCCTTGCGCGAACGCGACCAGACGCTGGCGGCGCTGCGCCAGGCGCAAGCCGCGCTGCGTCAGGCCAAGGCGGCGCGTGAGATCGCACAGCAGGACGTGCGCACCGTCGTCGTCGGACGCGGCGGGCAACAGGCGGGCGTGTCGGGGGCGGAGGCCGCACGGCGGCTGGCGCAGATCGACCTCGCCAACACCATCGTCCGCGCCCCCGAGGAAGGCCGCCTGTCCGAGGTCGGCGTACGGCTGGGCCAATATGTCACCGCCGGATCGCAACTGATGTTCCTGGTGCCGCCCGAAACCTGGGTCATCGCCAATTTCAAGGAAGCGCAGACCGCGCGCATGACGGTGGGCCAGCCGGCGAGCTTCACCGTCGACGGTCTGAACAACGCCCGGCTGACCGGCCGGGTCGAGCGCATCTCGCCCGCCGCCGGGTCCGAGTTCGCGGTACTGAAGTCCGACAACGCCACCGGCAACTTCACCAAGGTGCCGCAGCGTATCGCGGTGCGCATCCGCGTCGATCCGGGCCAATCGCTGGCGGCGCGTCTGCGTCCCGGCATGTCGGTGCAGGCCAGTGTCGATACCGCCGGCGGGCCGGTGGTGCGATGAGGCGCGCCGCCCCTTCCCTGATCGCCGCCCTGCTGCTGGCGGGCTGTATCGGCCCGCGTCCCGAACGGCCGGCGGCCAGCGCGGTCGTCGCGCCCCCCGCCTGGCGCACGACACTGGGGCCGGGCAGCCCGATCGCGACCGAGTGGTGGCAGGCGTTCGGCGATCCGCAACTGACCGCGCTCGTCACCACCGCGCTGGCGAACAGCCCCGATCTGGGCAGCGCCGCCGCACGGGTCGAGGAGGCGCGCGCGCAGGAGCGGCTGGCGCGGGCGCAGCTGTCCCCCAACATCACCGCCGGCCTGCCGGTCAGCGAGGCGCGGACCGTCACCGCGCTCGGCACCGGGCTGGACGCCTTCGGGACGCAGCCGCTGGTCCAGGCCAGCTATGACTTCGACCTGTTCGGCCGGTTGCGCAGCGCCCGCGCGGCGGCGCGCGCGCAGTTGCTGGCGACCGAGGCGGCACGCGATACCGTCCGGCTGGCGCTCGCCAGCGGGGTGGCCAGCGGTTACGTCACGTTACGCGCGCTCGACCACCGATTGAATATCGCGCGCGAGACGCTGGCCGCCCGCGCCGACGCGCTGCGCATCGCCCGGCGGCGCGCGGAAACCGGCTATACCTCCCATCTGGAGCTGCGGCAGGCCGAAGGCGAATATCGCTCGACCGAGCAGCTGGTCGCCGCCGCGCAACTGGCGGTCACGCGGCAGGAGAACGCGCTGAGCGTGCTGGTCGGCGGCACGCCGGGGCCGATCGCGCGTGGCCTGCCCATCGACCGGCTGGTCCGTCCCGCCATCCCCGATGGCCTGCCCGCCGACCTGCTGCGCCGCCGCCCCGACCTGTTCCAGGCCGAACAGGCGCTGGTCGCCGCCGACCGCTCGCTCGACAGCGCGCGCGCGGCGATGCTGCCCAGCCTGGGGCTGACCGGAACGGCAGGCGTCGTCCTGTCGAGCGCGCTCAAGGACCCGGTCACCATTTTCTCGCTCGGCGGCAGCGTGCTCGCCCCGATCTTCGACGCCGGCCGCCTGCGTGCCCAGGCCGATGCCAGCGCGGCGCGGCGCGATCAGGCGGCCTATACCTATCGCCGTGCGGCGCTGACCGCGTTTCGCGAGGTGGACGACAGCCTGGCCTCGGTCCGCCGCTCGGGCGAGCAGGCGGTGGCGCTGGCCGGGCAGCGGACCGCCCAGGCCGATGCGCTGCGCATCGCCTCCAACCGCTACCGCGCGGGCTATTCCTCCTATCTCGAACAGCTCGATGCGCAGCGCGGGCTGCTGAACGCCGAACTGGCGCTCGCCGAGGCGCAGGCCAATCAGCTGACCGCCTATATCACCCTCTATCAGGCGATGGGCGGCGGCTGGTCGGACGCGGCGATCCGGGCGACCGCGCGCTGAACATGGAAAAAGGGGAACGCCATCCGCCCTGACGCGCTTGTGCCCCCGGATCAATCTTAACCTGGGAGTGCCGATATGGGCGTGAAAGCCATCTACAAGACCAAGGCGACGGCAACCGGCGGCCGTGACGGCGCGGCGCGGACTGAGGACGGCACGGTCGACGTCAAGCTGGTCGTCCCGAAGGAAATGGGCGGCCCGGGCGGCGAAGGCGCCAACCCGGAAAAGCTGTTCGCCGCCGGCTATTCGGCCTGTTTCCTGGGCGCGATGAAGGCCGTGTCGGGCAAGGAAGGCGTGAAGGTGCCCCAGGACGCCACCGTCACCGCCGAGATCGGCTTCGGTCCGCGTGACGAGGGCGGCTATGGCATCACCGCCGACCTGACCATCAACCTGCCCGGCGTCGACCGCGCCGATGCCGAGCGGCTGATGCACGCCGCGCATCAGGTGTGCCCCTATTCCAATGCTACGCGCGGCAATGTCGATGTCGGCCTGACACTCGCCTGAGTCGACCCTTACCGTATGTGACACCTTCGGGCCCTTCGCTTCTGGCGGGGGGCCTCTTTTTTTCACGAAAGGACCGCTCGATGACCCGCCCCGCCGGCACCGAATCCTTCACCCTCAACCAGACGATGCTGCGCATCCGCGATCCCGAACCGTCGCTCGCCTTCTACCGGGACGTGCTGGGCATGACTCTGCTCCAGAAGCTGGATTTCGAGGAGATGCGCTTCTCGCTCTATTTCCTCGCCTATCTGAAGGACGGCGAGACGATCCCCGAGGACCCGGCCGAGCGCGCGCATTTCATTTTCGACCGCGAGACCACGCTGGAGCTGACGCACAATTGGGGCACCGAGTCGGACCCCGATTTCAAGGGCTATCATGACGGCAATGCCGATCCACGCGGCTTTGGCCATATCGGGATCAGCGTCGCCGACGTCGCCGCCGCCTGCGAACGCTTCGAGTCGCTGGGCGTGCCCTTCAAGAAGCGGCCGCAGGACGGCAAGATGAAGGATATCGCCTTCATCACTGATCCCGACGGCTATTGGATCGAGATTCTCTCGGCCGCCGGCATGAAGGACAGCCTGCCGCCGCGCTGACGATCCAGTACCTTCCCGACCGAAAAATGGTTCCGCAACCGGATATTTACCGGTTCGGACCATAACGGTCAGATCGAAGAGGAAGGAAAGGGATTCGTAATCCCTTCCCGACCGAATGCGAGTCTCCCACTCGCGGTCGATGGAGGGACCTTCATGATTACCTGGTTCGCCAAAACGGCACCTGTTCGCCAGAAGTTCGACGTGTTGACCGTCGTCTATGGCGGGCTGGCGACCGCTGGGCTGATTGCGACCATTGTGGCCAATGGTGGCGTGGCGCCGACCTTGCCGATCATCGTGTCGGTGGGCGTGCTACTCGCCACGCTGGTCGTGTCGCGCGTCAGCCGTTCACTGATTTGCAACCCCTATGTGGGCAGCGTCGAGGCCATGGAACGCCTGGCCGCCGGCAATGTGCACAGCGATGTGCCCTATATCGACTATCGCGACTGCATCGGTCGGATGGCGAAGGCGGTGGCCGTGTTCCGCGACAATGCCGTCGCCGTGCAACAGGCCGCGCAGGCGCAGCAGGTCGTCGTCGCCGCGCTGGGCAAGGGCCTGGGCGAACTGGCCGAGGGCAATCTCGACCAGGCGATCGATAGCGCCTTCCCCGCCGAATATGAAAAGCTGCGCGCCGATTACAATCGCGCGGTCGGGGCGCTGGCGAGCACGATGGGCACCGTCATCGCCTCCACCCACGGCATAAATTCGGGCGCCAGCGACATCCGCCAGGCCTCGGACGACCTGTCGCAGCGCACCGAGCAGCAGGCCGCCAGCCTGGAGGAAACCGCCGCCGCGATGGACGAGATCACCTCGACCGTCCGCCAGACCGCCGAGGGTGCCAACCGCGCCAACCGCGCGGTCGCCGATGCGCGGGTCGAGGCCGAACAGTCGGGCGAGGTGGTGCGCCGCGCGGTCGATGCCATGGCCGGCATCGAGCGCGCCTCCAGCGAAATCTCCGAAATCATCAGCGTCATCG
>NZ_JBNNOB010000018.1:0-40643 GCF_050274375.1 Sphingomonas sp. NPDC019816 | reverse complement strand
CTTGTGCTTGCCGCGCAGGATGTTCGCGATGATGGTGGCGGCACGGCCGACAACCAGACCGTCGGCATCAACGATATGCCACTTCTTCTCCACCTCGTGCGGCTTGGCCGACTTGGTGGTCTTCATGAGCGCCTTCATGGGCGTGAGACCTTTCGGTTTGAAATGCAACGCGCCGCCCTTTGGATCGGGCAGCGCGGACAAGAGGCCAATGCTGGAGGGGCATGAAAATGTCAAGCAAAGTGCGGCTTTGCTGACGGGTATTATGATACCATGGGCTTTTCCGGTAAGCGGCCGAGCCGGTGGGCGGCGCAGGTGGCGGCGATGAGGAGGAGCGCGGCATTGGCCTGATGCGCGACCGCGATATCGATCTGCACCCCGGACAGCAGCGTCGCGATGCCCAGGCCGATCTGGACGACGACCAGCGCGATCACCAGCCATCCCGCCCGAAACGCGCCGTGCCGGATTGCCCGCGCGGCCATCCAGACGAGCAGGCCGGCCGCCGCGAAGGCGAACCAGCGATGGATGAACTGCACGACGACCGGATTGTCGAAGACATTGGCGATGGCGGGCGACATCATCGGCGTGCCTTGCGGGAACCACGCGTCGCCCATCAACGGCCAGCTCGAAAAGGCATAGCCGGCGTCGAGCCCCGCGGTCAGCGCGCCGAACATCAACTGGACGAACAGGACCAGCAGCGCACCGCCGCCCAGCAACGTCAGCCTGGACGGCGGCGCCAGCCGGCTACGGTGCAGTGCGCGCAGGTCGAGCGCGGTCCAGACGATGCCCGCCAGGATGAACAGCGCGGTCAGCAAATGGACGGTCAGTCGGATATGGCTGACATCGGTCCGCTCGACCAGGCCCGAGGCGACCATCCACCAGCCGATGGCTCCCTGCAAACCGCCCAGCGCCAGCAGCGCCAGCAGGCGCGGCTTGTATCCCGCCGGGATCGCCTTGCGCAGCCAGAACCAGATCAGCGGCAGGGCAAAGGCCATGCCAATCACCCGTCCCAGCACACGGTGGAGATATTCCCAGAAGAAGATCGCCTTGAACCCGCCCAGGTCCATGTCGCGATTGAACGTCCAATATTCGGGGATGCGCTTGTAATTGTCGAATTCGGCCTGCCACTGGGCGTCGGTCAGCGGGGGGACGATGCCGGTGATCGGCTTCCACTCAGTAATCGACAGGCCGCTGTTGGTCAGGCGGGTGATGCCGCCGACGATCACCATCGCGACGATCAGGCCGGCAACGAAGCTCAACCAGCGGGCGAGGGCACGGGGGCGGGCGGTGACCATGAAGGCGGGGCTCGGGTGCAGCATGCCCCCATCATAGGGAGCGGGACGGACGGAATATAGTGGACCGAATGACCCCGGTCGCGGCCGCGCATGCGATGTGATGTTGTAACCGGTGGTCGCCATCCCCAGATCACGATCATGGACGCCGCATCGCATCGCTCATCCCGCAGGTCGGCGGTATCCGGCCCGGTCTTCGGACCGGGGTTGGCCGGATCGTTGTGGCTTTCCGCGGTTTCCTTCCGTCATCGCCGTGCGGGCCGGCTTGCTCCCGCCACGGTCCCGTCTTAAGTCCCGGTCATGGCGCACGCGCATCAACATATGGAGCCCGAAGGGGCCGATCTCGCCCAGGCGGCAAAAGCCACGTTGGAACGCGCGGGCGAGCAATGGACCGCGATGCGTGCCAGTGTGTTCGAGGCGCTGGCCGGTTTCGAGAAACCCGCCTCGGCCTATGACATCGCCGACGCCATGTCGAAGGCGCAGGGGCGACGCGTGGCGGCGAACAGCGTGTACCGCATCCTCGACCTGTTCGTCGGCGCCAATCTGGCCCGCCGGGTGGAAAGCGCGAACGCCTATGTGGCGAACGCTCATCCCAATTGCCTGCACGACTGCATCTTCCTGGTCTGTGACAAATGCGGCCAGACCACGCATATCGACGACGACAGCCTGACCGGCGCGGTGCGCGATGCCGCACGCGGGGCCGGGTTCAGCCCGGAGCGTCCGGTGATCGAGGTGCGCGGCCGCTGTTCGGATTGCGCGAGGGGTTGACCGGGCATGCCGATCAGCCGGGCTAAAGGCTCTTGCCCATACGGATCAGGGGTACGGTAACGCCCTCGACGGGGGCGGAGCGCACCGCTTCGATCGCCGCATATCCGCAGGCGCGATAGAGCGGTTCGCCGGCCAGCGTCGCCATCATCTCCGCGCGCCGAAAGCCCGCATCCCTGGCGGCATCCTCGCACCGGGTCAAAATCATCCGGCCCAGCCCGCGCCGGGCGAAGTCAGGGTCGGTGTACATGGCGCGGATGCGCGCCGGCTGCGTCGCGGGATCGAGCAGCGCGGCGTCGCGCAGCCCCGTGCTGTGATCCCCGCCATACAGTGTGGCGCGCGCACTCCATCCGCCGCATCCCGCCAGCCGGCCCTCGGCAAACGCGAGCAGATAGGTGCCATCGGCGATCAATTGCGTATCCAGGCCCATGACCGCGCGACTGGCGATAATTTCGGCCGGGGAGAGAAACGCTTGCTGAAGCGTTGCGATGGCGCGGTCCATCAGGACCGCGATGGCGGGAAGGTCGGTCGAGTTGGCCCAGCGGAATGTGAACATGTCCCGATTTTGCAACCCGGCCCCATGTCGTCAACATGACATAGGTGAAAGGTGGCAATCGACACCACCGATTTGCTGCGATAAGCCGGTGTGATGGCAGATATTCCTCAGACCCCGTTGCTCGACACGGTCCACACCCCCGACGATCTGCGGCGGCTCGCCCCCGAACAATTGCGGCAGCTGGCCGACGAGTTGCGGACCGAGACGATCTCGGCGGTCGGCACCACCGGGGGGCATCTGGGCTCCGGGCTGGGCGTGGTCGAGCTGACGGTCGCGCTCCATTACGTGTTCAACACGCCGGCCGACCGGCTGGTGTGGGACGTCGGCCATCAATGCTATCCGCACAAGATCCTGACCGGTCGCCGCGACCGTATCCGTACGCTGCGCCAGGGCGGCGGCCTGTCCGGGTTCACCAAGCGGTCGGAAAGCGAATACGACCCCTTCGGCGCGGCGCACAGCTCGACCTCGATCTCGGCGGCGCTCGGTTTTGCGGTCGCCAACAAGCTGGCCGGCACGCCCGGCAAGGGCATCGCGGTGATCGGCGATGGCGCGATGTCGGCGGGCATGGCCTATGAGGCGATGAACAACGCCGAACAGGCGGGCAATCGCCTGGTCGTCATCCTGAACGACAACGACATGTCGATCGCACCGCCGGTAGGCGGTCTGTCCGCCTATCTGTCGCGCATGGTGTCGAGCCGCGAGTTCCTGGGCGTGCGCGACGTGCTGAAGAAGCTGGCCAAGCGCTTCCCGCGTCCCATCCAGAAGGCGGCGCGCAAGACCGACGAATTCGCGCGCGGCATGACCATGGGCGGCACGCTGTTCGAGGAGCTGGGCTTTTATTATGTCGGGCCGATCGACGGTCACAATCTTGACCATCTGATCCCGGTGCTGGAGAATGTCCGCGACGCCGAGGAGGGGCCGATCCTGATCCACGTCGTCACCAAGAAGGGCAAGGGCTATGCCCCGGCCGAGGCGGCGGCGGACAAATATCACGGCGTCCAGAAATTCGACGTCATCACCGGCGCGCAGGCCAAGGCGCCGCCGGGGCCGCCGGCCTATCAGAACGTCTTCGGCGAGGCCCTGGCACGTGAGGCGGAGGCCGATCCCCGTATCTGCGCGATCACGGCGGCCATGCCGTCGGGCACCGGGCTCGACAAGTTCGCCAATGCGCACCCCGACCGCTTCTTCGACGTGGGCATCGCCGAGCAGCATGCGGTGACCTTCGCGGCCGGTTTGGCGGCGCAGGGCCTGCGGCCGTTCTGCGCCATCTATTCCACCTTCCTCCAGCGCGCCTATGACCAGGTGGTGCATGACGTCGCCATCCAGAACCTGCCGGTCCGCTTCGCGATCGACCGGGCCGGGCTGGTCGGGGCGGACGGCGCGACGCACGCGGGATCGTTCGACGTCACCTATCTCGCCAGCCTGCCCAACATGGTGGTGATGGCCGCCGCCGACGAGGCGGAGCTGGTCCATATGGTCCATACCTGCGTCAACCATGACAGCGGCCCGATCGCGGTCCGCTATCCGCGCGGCAATGGCGTCGGCCTCGCTTTGCCCGAGACGCCCCAATTGCTGGAGATCGGCAAGGGCCGGATGGTGCGTGAGGGCAAGAAGGTCGCCATCCTGTCGCTGGGCACCCGTCTTGGCGAGGCGCTGCGCGCCGCCGACGCGCTGGAGGCCAAGGGGTTGTCGACCTCGGTCGCCGATCTGCGTTTCGCCAAGCCGCTCGACGAGGCGCTGATCCGCCGGCTGCTCACCACCCACGAAGTGGCGGTGACGATCGAGGAGAATGCCATCGGAGGTCTGGGCGCGCATGTCCTGACCATGGCCTCGGACGAGGGGCTGATCGATGCCGGCCTCAAGCTGCGTACGATGCGCCTGCCCGACATCTTCCAGGATCACGACAAGCCGGAGGTGCAATATGCCCAGGCCGGTCTGGACGCCGATGCGATCGTCGAGACGGTGCTCAAGGCGCTCCGCCACAACAGCACCCATGCCGCCGAGGTGACCGGGGGCGTCCGCGCATGATCCGGGGCTGGACCGCGGTCATCGTCTTCACGACGCTGGCGGTGGTCATGATGATCGGGGTGAATGTGCGCATGTGGCGGCGGATGAAGGCCGCCACGGCGGCGGCGAAGGCCGAGGCGGAGCGGGAAGATCGGGACGCTGTCGAAGCGGATGACGGCCCGAACCCCCGTTCAGCCTGAGCGAAGTCGAAGGCCACGCGGCGACGTCCCGCGTGGGTTCCTTCTCACCGCCTGAGATAATGCGCCTGCGGCGCATCGGTCGCGTTCAACTCCAGCACCACCCGCGCGGCGCTCGGTGCCAGCGGCCCCGACCGGGCTTCGCGGTCCGCCCCGCTCGCCGCGATCACCCGGCCGAGTAGTTCCTGCCCTTCCTGCCACCAGCCAAGACCACTGGCGGCATTGATATGCCCGTGATGCCCGGCATCGACGAAATGGCTGCCCCAATCGACGGCCAGGCTGTGCGCGCGCTCGATCGCGATCCACGGGTCGTCGCGGCTGGCGACCAGAATCGAGGGAAAGGGAAGCGGTGTGCGCGGGGAGGGGGCGAACCCCTTCAGACTGTCAGGCGCATCCGCGCGATCGACATCGGCCGGTGCGACAAGAAGCGCGCCCGCAACCGGCCAGCCATAGGGCTGCGGCGAAAGCTCCGCCCACCAGGCCACCGCGAGACAGCCGAGCGAATGGGCGGCCAGGATCACCGGCGCTTGCGCCTGACGTATCGCCTCGTCGAGCCGGGTGACCCAGGCGTTGCGATGCGGTGTCGACCACATGCCCAGTTCGACCCGGATCGTGTCGGGGCGAGCGTCTTCCCAAAGGCTTTGCCAATGCGACCGGCCAGAGCCGCCGAGACCCGGCACGGTCAGGATGGTCGGCTTGTGCGTTTCATGCGATGCGAACGAACCCATCGGGCATCTCCTTGCTGCCGGAGCCGAACGATCGAGTCCCGTTCGACCCTGATCCACAACTTATTCCTATCGAATAGATAGGCAATAGCTGCGGCGCCTGACGGATGGCGGCTTGCGACGAGCGGAGGGGCGCGATAGGGGCGGCCATGGCCAAACAGCGTGTCGACCAGATGCTCGTGGATCGCGGACTCGTGGAATCGCGGTCCCGTGCGCAGGCCATGATCATGGCCGGCCTCGTCTTTTCGGGCGAGACGAAGATCGCCAAGCCCGGCCAGCAGCTGGCCGCCGACGCCGGCCTGGAAGTGCGCGGCCGCGATCATCCCTGGGTGTCGCGTGGCGGCATCAAGCTGGCGCATGGGCTGGAGCATTTCGGCTGGGACGTGACGGATGTCATCGCGATCGATGTCGGTTCGTCGACGGGCGGTTTCACCGACGTGCTCCTGCAAAAGGGAGCGAAGCGCGTCTATGCGGTGGACAGCGGGACCAACCAGCTTGCCTGGTCGCTCCGCCAGGACCCGCGCGTGGTGGTCCATGAACAGACGAGCGCCCGCATCCTGACAGAGGCGCATATTCCCGAACCGGTCGACCTGATCGTCTGCGACGCCAGCTTCATCGGCTTGGCGAAGGTGCTGGAAAGGCCGATCACCTTCGCGGGCCCGGGGGGGCGCCTGCTCGCGCTGATCAAGCCGCAGTTCGAGGCGGGGCGCGAGGAGGTCGGCAAAGGCGGGGTGGTGCGCGATCCCGCCGTCCACGCGCGGGTCTGCGACGAGGTCGCCGAGTGGCTGTCGGCCAGCGGCTGGCACGTCGCCGGCGTGACGCAAAGCCCGATCACGGGGCCGGAGGGGAATGTCGAGTTTCTGGTGGCCGCATCCCGAAATTGAACGGGTCTAACCGATTGGCGTTGAGCTTTCCGTTTACTGTCGCGTGGCAGTACGGCAGACCGACCGGATCATAACGAAAGAGGAACGAGTGGGCGCGATCGCATCGAAGGGGCAGTTGCGAATGGCATTTCTGCGCTGGGCGGTCGTGACCGTGCCACTGGTCCTGTTGCTGGGCTTCGCCTCCGGGCGGTCGGTACCGTCGGGCAGCGAGAATGAATGGTATCGTGCGCTGGTCAAGCCCGCGCTGACGCCGCCCGGCTGGGTCTTTCCGGTCGCCTGGACGACGCTCTACATCCTGATGGGATTGGCGCTGGCGATGATCCTGCACGCGCGCGGAGCGAAGGGGCGGGGCGTCGCCATCGGACTATTCGTCGCCCAGCTGGCGCTGAACCTGTCCTGGACGCCCTTGTTCTTCGGTGCGCATGCGGTGGGTCTGGCGCTGATCGTGCTTCTCGCGATCCTGGCGCTGGCGATCGCGACGACCTTCGCCTTCGCGCGGATCCGGCGCGGCGCGGCGTGGCTGATGCTGCCCTATCTGGTCTGGCTGTCGTTCGCCGGCGTGTTGAACTGGCGGATCGGCCAGCTCAATCCCGATGCGGAAAGCCTTGTGCCGCGCACCCAAACCTCCCAAATGCTCTGAAACATTTATCGGGAATTTGATCATGCAGGCCGACAACAAGCTTTTCGACGATTTCGCCAAGGTGATGAACGGCCTGGCCGGCACGGTCGCTGGCATGGGCCGCGAGGCCGAATCCAGCGCACGCGCCCGCGCCCGCGAATGGATCGGCGGCCTGGATTTCGTCAGCCGCGAGGAGTTCGAGGTGGTGAAGGCGATGGCCGTCGCCGCGCGTGACGAAGCCGATGCGCTGAAGGTCCGGCTCGATGCGCTGGAGGCCAAGCAGGGTGGCGCGTCGTCGGTGACGGCCGGGGCCGAATCCTGATCGGCGCGATACCGTCGGACAGTCTGCCCGTGGTAATTACGCGGGCAGCTATCCACAGGATTCGGGGCGCGGTTGCTTGCAGTGGGACCGTTACGGGTGCAACCTGTAACGGTCTGGTTTTGTTCGCAGGACGGCGTGATGCTTGAATCGACCGATCACGAAACGGAAGAATCGGCCCCCATCGATATGCTGGAGGCGTATTTCGCCGCGCATGGCTGGGAGCATGAGCGGCATGACGAAGAGATCGTCGCCACGGTAAAGGGCAGCTGGGCGACCTATGAGTTGCGCGCGCTTTGGCGTGACGACGACAGCGTCCTGCAATTCCTCGCCTTCCCCGATATCAAGGTGACCGAGGATCGCCGCGCCAGCATCTATGAGGCGCTGGCGCTGGTCAACGAGCAGCTGTGGATCGGCCATTTCGAACTCTGGTCGAACAGCGGCATCCTGCTCTATCGCCACGCCGCGATGGTCGATGGTGGCGAGGATGGTACCATTTCCCTCAGCGCCACCGAATTGCTGGTGGAGTCGGCGATCGAGGAGTGCGAACGCTTTTATCCCGTCTTCCAGTTCGTGCTGTGGGGCGGAAAGAGTCCGCGCGAGGCGTTGGCCGCCGCTTTGATCGAGACCCAGGGTGAGGCCTGAAGGGCAGGGGATGCGCTTTCCCGGTGGACCGTTCTGGCTGATCGGATGCGGCAATATGGCGGGCGCGATGCTCCGCCGCTGGCTGTCGCAAGGATTGGACCCGGCGCAGGTGACCGTCATCACGCGCAGCGGTCGCGGCGCCCCCGAAGGCGTCCGCTCGCTGACCGCGCTGCCGATCGACGAGGCGCCGGCGACGTTGATGCTGGGCTTCAAGCCCCAGCAACTGAACGATATCGCTCCCGGGCTCGCGCATCTGAACCCCGGGCTGCTGCTGTCGATCCTCGCTGGTGTCGAGGAACAGGCGCTGGCCGCGCGTATTCCGGCCGGTGCGACGGTCAGGATGATGCCCAACCTGCCGGTCGCGATAGGCCAAGGGGTGACGGCGCTGTTCACCCGCTCGACCGATCCCCGGATTCGTGCGGATGCGCAGGGGCTGGCCGAGGCGCTGGGATTGGCGCCGTGGATCGAGGACGAGGCGCGCTTCGACGCGGTGACCGCGCTGGCGGGATGCGGTCCGGCGTTCGTGTTCCGCTTCATCGATGCGATCGCGCAGGCGGGCGTCGCGCTGGGCCTCGACGCCGAATTGGCGCAGCAATTGGCCTTGGCGACGGTGAACGGCGCCGGATCGATGGCGGTCGGGGCCGATGCGTCGCCCGGCATTCTGGCGGATCGTGTGGCCAGTCCCGGGGGCTCGACACGCGAAGGTCTGAACGTCCTCGACGCCAACGATGCGCTCAAGCGGCTGATGGTCGCTACGCTGACCGCCTCGGAACGGCGCAATCGGGAAATGGCGGCGGCGGCGCGCCGCTGATCCCCGGATCAGCCGTCGTTGCTGCGCAAATCCTCGACGCGGGCGCGTTCCGGTTCAGGAATCAGGCCCTCCAATACGGTCCAGAACCCCGTGACCGCCTGCTGCCCCGCACGCGCATAGGCCTTGGCCAACTTCTCGCGCAGCGCGTCGAACAACTGCGCCTCCATCGCCGCGCCGGCCGGGGTCAGCCGCAGCAGTCTTTGCCGGCGGTCGCGGTCGCCCGGACGCGTTTCGACCAGGTCACGGCTCGCCAGCTCGTTGAGGACGCGACCCAGCGACTGCTTGGTGATCGCCAGTAACGACAATAGCTCGCTGACCGTCATGTCGGGCTTGCGCGCCATGAAATAGAGCGCGCGGTGATGCGCACGCCCCAGCCCTTGTGCCGCGAGCCCGCGATCGATCGACCGTACTATGTGACTATTGCCGAAATACAGCAGTTCCAGCCCGCGCCGAAGCTCGGGCTCGCGGAGAAATTGTGCCGATGCGGACTGGTTCGAGGCAGCCATGTTGACCCGTCTACTCACACGTCCTAGGCCACGGCAACCCAAAATAGAGAGATGGTCATGAACGCGCAGCAATCCCTGACGTTTCGGTTCGATCCTAGCCAGACCCCGGTCGAGGCGAGCGAGCGCTCCGCACGTCTGGTCGATCCCGGTTTCGGGCGCGTCTTCACCGATCACATGGCCCTGATCCGCTATAGCGACGAACAGGGCTGGCACGATGCGCAGATCACCGCGCGCGCGCCGCTGACCATCGATCCGGCCGCGTCGGTCCTGCATTATGCGCAGGAAATCTTCGAAGGGATGAAGGCCTATCGCCTGGCCGATGGCGGCACGGCGCTGTTCAGGCCCGAAGCCAATGCCCGCCGTTTCCAGGACTCGGCGCGGCGCATGGCGATGCCCGAACTGCCCGAGGAGCTGTTCCTGGAATCGGTGGAGCGCCTGGTCGCGGTCGAGCGGGACTGGATCCCCGAACAGGATGGCGGCGCGCTGTATCTGCGCCCCTTTATGTTCGCCAGCGAGGTGTTCCTGGGCGTGAAGCCGTCATCCGAATATCTCTATATGGTCATCGCCTCGTCGGTCGGCGCCTATTTCAAGGGCGGCGCGCCTGCGGTTTCGATCTGGGTCAGCCAGGGCTATACGCGCGCCGCGCCCGGCGGCACGGGCGCCGCCAAGTGCGGCGGCAACTATGCCGCCAGCCTGCTCGCGCAAAAGGAAGCCATCGCCAATGGCTGCGATCAGGTCGTCTTCCTCGACGCGGTCGAGCGCCGCTGGGTTGAGGAGTTGGGCGGCATGAACGTCTTCTTCGTGTTCGACGACGGCAGCCTGGTGACCCCGCCGCTGACCGGCACGATCCTGCCCGGCATCACCCGCGATTCGATCCTGACCATTGCGCGCGCACAAGGGTTGACCGTGCGCGAGGAACCCTATGCCATCGACCAGTGGCGCGCCGACGCCGCCAGCGGCCGCCTGCTCGAGGCCTTCGCCTGCGGCACCGCCGCCGTCGTCACTCCGATCGGCAGCGTCGCCGAGCCGGCGGGCCGCTTCACCATCGGTAGCGGCGGTCCCGGCCAGTTGACCATGCGCCTTCGCGAACAGCTGGTCTCCATCCAGCGCGGCCAGGCCCCCGACCCCCATGGCTGGATGCGTCGCCTGGGCTAACGATTTCCCCGGAATAGGGGCTTTTCAAGAGCGGCGCGCCGGGTATAAGGCGCGCCTCTCCACTGGGGCGTCGCCAAGCGGTAAGGCAACGGTTTTTGGTACCGTCATACGCAGGTTCGAATCCTGCCGCCCCAGCCAAGATTTTCCAAGGGTTTGGCCGCAGGCGGGAGAGTTATCCACAGCCTGTTCCGCACTTCATTCCGCACTTTAGATCGTAGCGAACGCGATTCGCGGGCGGTGGCATGATGTCGCTGCTCAAGAACCCATGGGACGAGCTGTTCCTGTGCAAATGCTGTACGGATAAGCTGGCTCAGATCGAACGCTTGCGCAGCGACGAAGAAGCCCGGTCCGTGCAGCCTCAGTCCGCTACGGCGGATCGGCTGGTTTATTTTATCGGTGGTACAGATGGGCCGGTGAAGATCGGCAGTTCTGCGAACCCAAGCGCTCGCCTCAAAGAGGTCCAGACCGGCAGTTTTCGAGCGCTATCCATTCTGGCTGTCTGCCCGGGCGGCTTTACCCAAGAACGTGTATATCACCACCGCTTTGCAGACGATCGCCTCCATGGCGAGTGGTTCGCGCGCACCCCAGCGCTTGAGGCTGAAATCGCCTCTCTCTCCCGCCTCAACAAGGAGCAAGCAGCATGAGCGCGTGGGAAGCGCCGGGCGTTACCGATGAATGGTACACGCCGCCTGCGGTTTTCAATGCCCTTGGCTGCTGGTTCGATATGGACGTTTGTCCAGCACGCCATGCAGCGGGCCATGTGCCTGCTTCGGTAAATCTCCGAGGCGATGGGCTTTCTGAGCCATGGGAAGGCTTCGTCTGGGGCAACTTTCCGTTTGGCGGTCGCAACGGATTAGAACCGTGGCTCGACAAATTTATGGAGCATGGAAACGGCATTGCTTTGGTGCCGGATCGCACATCAGCCCCTTGGTTTTGGAAGGCGTTCCAGCGTGCTGACGCCATCCTGTTCACCCGCAAGATCCGGTTTCTCCGGCCTGACGGCACAGAGGGAAAATCCCCGTCGTGCGGAACGGCGCTGATGGCGCGTGGTGAAATTGGCTTCGCATCACTCCAGAGGGCGGCGGATGCCGGTTTCGGCATCATGACGCTTCCCTGGCCAAGAAAGGTAGCAGCATGACCGACCTGACCGAGCGGCTGCTAACCCGGCTGCGCGAACTAAACACCACTGATGACCATGCGCGAGGCTGTCAGGGGCGGGAGTATCATTGCTCCTGCGATTACGACATTCGTGTCGAGAACGCAGTCTTTGAGGCGATTGCAGCCCTCGAAACCCTCACGCAGGAAAACGCGCGGCTAGACCGGGATCGGGAGTTAGCCATCAAATGGGCAAACCAGTCCGTGTCGATGCTTCAAAGCACATTCTTCCCGGTGGCTGATGCACTTCGCGATTTGGAGGCGTACTTAGCCTACACACCGCACCACAATGCGCCCGAAGCAGCGGCAGCCCGAAAAGTCCTGCGCGCTTTCGACGCCTGCGAGGTGCCGCCAGCCCCCGCCCGCAAAGCCCTCGGAGGCGGCGATGCCAATCAGGCCTGAGAACAGATCGCGCTATCCCAAGACGTGGAAGACAATGGTCGCATCAGCTCGGGAGCGTAGCGGCGATCGGTGCGAATGCGATGGCCGATGCGGCTTAGATCATGAGGGTGGAAGGTGTAGCGCCGTCAATTACCAGCCGCATCCTGTCACGGGTTCCAAGGTCGTGCTGACCTTAGCTCATGAGCACGGCGTACCGCTCGAAGAAACCAGCATTGAGCGTATGTTTCACGCCTGCCAGCAATGCCACAACCGCTACGACGCTCCAATGCGCCGGGCAGGCATCCAGCAACGCGCAAAAGCCGCGATGGCTATAGCCGATATGTTCGGAGAACACCAATGACCAACACCGACGCGAAGATCATGCGGGAGGCGGGGATCGAGAAACGCCGTCTTGGCAGCATGAAGGCCAAGGGTATGGGGCAGTTCTTCCGCGACCGCTCTGACCCGGCCTTGCTGCAAGAGCTTGCCAAGTACGGGATCCGTAAATGATGACCGACCCCACCGAAATCGCGCGCGTCGCGGCTGGGCTGACGAGGGCGCAGAGGGATCTAGTGCTGTCGAAGGGGCAGGCTTTCGGGATGCCGATGTCAGCGATCGTCATGCGCCCGCTCGTTCGTCGCAAGCTATTCGACCGGGTGGAGCGCAAGGGCTTTCAGGTCTGGTGGCGCATCACTGATCTAGGTCACGCTGTCTCCGAACAGATTGGCCGCGACCACATCCTGCGGGAGAAGAGCGGTGGGTGAGGTTAGGGTAAAGCAGGAAGACCGTGAGGCTGCCGCCTCTTGCGTATCGTCAAGGAAGGCCAAGCGTGAAATCATAGATGGCGTTTGGGACGACAGCAGCACCGTCCAAGCCTTCGCCCGCCACCGCCAAGCAGCCGAGAAGGCGCAACAAGAGCGCGATGCGGCGTATATCGAAGGCAAGGGCGGTGTGATCCCCGGCGCTACGGTATTCGTCTCGCTTATCACAGGTGAGAACATGCCGTGCATGAGCGGCGATGCCCGCGACAAGCTGAACCCGCACAAGCGACGCCAGTTCGATGACGCAACCCGCGATCTCGCCACCGCCATCAGGAGTCAGGGCCATGAATAAGCTGCTTGCGCTCGCGGATCGCGTGGAAAAGCTCACCGGGCCGGATCGGGAGGTGATGTACGAGGCGTTTGATGCCTGCATGTCACGCAGAGAGTCGTCGAGAGAGGGTGTCATCGCCTGGTCACGTGAATGGCTGGCGTTCCAGAAGCTGGTCAATGCCGAAGCGTGGCTTAACGCCGCCATGATGATTTTGCCCGACGAGTGGGACCACATGGAGGTTTACCGGCCTGACTATCAGACGCTCGGATGGACCGTGCATGTCATGTACAACGCCAACTTGAAACGGACGCAGTTTCTAGGGTTCGCGCAGAGCCACGAACTAGCCCTCGTGGCGGCTTCGCTTCGCG
The DNA here is from genome assembly GCF_050274375.1 of Sphingomonas sp. NPDC019816. Lineage (NCBI taxonomy): Bacteria > Pseudomonadati > Pseudomonadota > Alphaproteobacteria > Sphingomonadales > Sphingomonadaceae > Sphingomonas > Sphingomonas sp. NPDC019816. Next base: position 27,169 of record NZ_JBNNOB010000018.1, on the reverse strand, counting down.
CCCGCGCGCATGGGGGAGGGGAGGATTGAGAGTGACACCGTAGCGCCACCCTCCTAGCCCGATGCCGAAGCAGAGCGGGGGCATCGCGGTATACCACGTCAGCTGCGGCGCTAATAGGTAGTTGGTGAGGATAAAGGCCCACCAAGCCGATGATGGGGTAGCTGTTACAGCCGCCGCAGCTACCTCCCAACCATTGAACCTACTCCAATGATAAGGTCCAATGGTTCAATCATTAGCTTTCATTACTGGTTATTAACCGGTCTTACTCCACCGGCTTAGCCGTAGCCGCCACGATGATAGGCACCACGCGCGCCGCCAGCTTGGGTGCCACCAGCGTCCCCACGATGATCGCGGCCTGCGGGTTCTCCTTCACCACCCTCACGATGGACTTCAGTGCTTTGCCGATGTTCATGCGACCTTCCTTTCAGGCTGAGCGATAGCGCGAACGGCGCGCATATATGCGTTTTCACCTTCCGTGACGGCGATCGAAACATTGCGCTGGTCGACAGCCGAACCCATGGCCTTGAGCCTGTCGATCAGGCCATTCCACTTGGCTTCGTGAGTCTTCACCTCGTTCATGAGGTCGATTTCCGCCTGCGACAGGTCGCGGTAGCCGGTGATCTTCTTATGCTGATTATCCATTGATTACATCCTTTGTGCTGATGGGATCAGAGGGGGTGCCGGTAGGTTCGGGCTGGCTCTTGCCGCGCACCAGCACGCCAAGGACCGCCACAAGGCCGGTCGTGAGGCCGCCAAAGCCGATGGCCTCCGTGTATTTGCCGTAAAGCGCCAGCGCAGCCGCGATCGTGGCGAGGTAGCAGATAGCGCCCACCACGATGCCGAGCGCAATGAGGTTGTGGCGTTCGGGGGTCATACCGCCATCTCCCCCGTCTTACCCTGTAGCCACGTCAGGAATTGCGCCACAGTCTTGCCGCGTAGGATAGAGGGATTGGCCTGGGTCGCAGCATCCCCCGCCAGCAGATCGGCCCGCGCGATCTTATCCGCACCGATCACCTTCGCGGCAGTCTGTGGCCCGAAGAAGTGTGCAGCATACAGCGACGCTTTATTGATTGGGATGCCCTGACGCGCGAGATAGGCGGCATTCTTCTCGGTGAAGGTTCGCGCGCGTGCCGTCTGCTCTTCCTGTGACGGCTTCAACCCACCGAACGCCTGCGTTGCATCGGTCCCCCACTTGCCGCCCTCGCCAAGCCAGGTCGACTTGATGAACTGGTACAGGCCAGATGCGCTCGACGTGTTGGCCTTGATATACGGTCGATTGCCGCTCTCGATCTTAGCCAGCATAGGCCAGTAATCGTCGGGGATTTTTGGCTGAGCATCCATTCTCTGCATCCCAAAGCTGTCCGCCAGCGCGTCAATGACCTGCACATGGCTGGCGAGGAATTTACGGTCGGGCGCAAACGGACGGATCGCGTCAAAAAGGGCGGTGCGGCGATCGGTCATTCCCCAACTCCTGGCACGCGCGACAACTCATTGAGCGCGCGGTTCATCCCCATGTCCTCGGTGATCGCCAGCCCGACCAGATCGACCGCCTGCTTAAGCGTCGGGTTATCAGGGTCGACCTTCCGCAACTCGCCAGCGACCATCTGGAAGGCGTTGGCGACGGTCATCAGGCGCATCTCGTATTTGTGTGCGCGCTCTTTCGCGACCAGCGTGTCCGCTTGGCACTGCTTGACCTCCGCGCGAAGCTCCGCCACCTCCTTGCGCATTTCCGCGCGCCACTCGGCAGCATCGTCGCGCTTGTCGCTGCGACGCTTTTCCTTCACCTTGATGAGCTGGTCATTGATGATCGGCCATACCTTGATGAGCGCGATCATGAACCCCATCAGGCCAGCCCAGCCCCACGGTGCTCGCTTGGCTGAGGCTGCTACGATTTCGGCAAAGCCAGCGGCTTCATGCTCAATCATCGTGTTCCTCGCGCCAGATATGGAGCCAACACTGATAAGCGAGGTAGGATATGACCGCGCCAGCCGCTAAGCAGCAGATCTGCAACACCCCCGCCTCCCAGCACGAAGATTAGAGCCAATTGGACGCAGAGCGTCACATCAAGCAGCAGGCTATAATCCTGATACTGAAGGTGATTTGCCCAGGCGATTACGTGCATCGCCAGCATTCCGAGGTATAGCACCGGCAAGAACAGGCCCCACCACATTGCGCGACCAAGCCAAGCAGTCACCGCCAGCGCTATCAAGTCGGCAATGGCCCACCCGTCTTCTTGCGGCTGGCGCATGCCGATCGCGTTGGTTACCGCCTCATAGGAGAAAGGCAGATAGAGCCAAGGCATCGAGCAGGCGACCCAATTGGCCATCAATGTCAGGGCGCATAGCACCGTGGCGCGGCGGTCATGCTGAGCGCAGGCCGCGAATACGACCGCTACAGCACACGCCAAGCCGAAGAAGACAAGTTTGGTCAACCGCCGATGCCAGGCTTCGGAGGGCGCGGAGGATTTCCCGTCCCACCACCACCGCTGCCAGCGTCCGGCCTCGGCTCATCACCCTCGGGCGGGATCACGATCGGCGAAATGGGATCGTCACTCATAGTCTTCTCCTTGGTTGAAGCGATTAGGCGGGTTCAGCGGCGGGGGCGTAACGATCCCGGATCGCCTGCGCCTCCCCACGCTGCTCGTCAGACAGGTCAACGCCGTCGACATACGCCGCGACGGCATTCGTCAGCGCGATCATCGGCCGCGACAAGTGGACCGCCGCGGCTTCCCGCTCGGCTTCCACCATCGTCTTAAGACGTGCGAAATCATTGACTTGCATGGTCATTCCTCCGGAATCTCTGCGGTCCAGCTCAAAATTTTATCAGCGGTTGGCGCGATGAAATCGAACGTCACGGTGCCCGCAGATCGATCCTCGCCGGAGACGTACGCACCCCCCGCCCAACCTTCACAGACTGGCGTGTAAATCGTTGTGGTCGGCACCTGGCCCTGACCGATCTTCGACAGGCCGTGCGTAACGGTTATCGTAGTTGCACCGCTGGGCACGGTGACAGAACCCATTCTCTTCAATTTTGTAGCTGAGGAAGCCGTGGTTACAGAACCGCCGGATTCCTTATCAGCAAACCGATGGAAGCCTGCATAGTCGGAAAACAACGTTGTCACTTGGTTTGGCCGATTGCCCATGCCAAAGTAGGCGCGCATTCCTTGGATCCACACATTGCCCTGCACAGGCGTCGTGTTGGACAAGCCCACTGAACCCTTCGTGACATCCTTGCCGATCGCGAAATAGTCGAACGCCAGAGCATTCGTACCTTCGAAGGAAATGTGACTCAGGTCGTTGCCGTTCAGCATGAACGTGGCCGTGTCGAAGCAGCGTTGTACGTTCTCGAAATACCCACCTACGACAATACCGCCGAGGATCGCGCGCGTATCCGTGTTGTCACCCGGAGCCTTGCGGACGGCGATCCCGCTATACCGATCATCAACCGTCCCGTCCCGGCCAATATCAATGAACCGTGCGAAGTGTGGCGAGATAACTGTGAAGCGCAGCATGCCTGCGCTACGTCCTGCACCCCAGTCGATCAGGATTCCCGCCGACGGTCCCGTGTAACGTCGTGGCTTGCCGCAGTAGAACTCGCACCCGACCCAGGTGAAATGATCCTCATTTGCCGGGTTGATGTTCTCCATCGACACCAGAAAAGGATTGCCGTTCACGTTAACCGTGCAATTGTAGAATGTAGTGTATTGGGTCCAGCGCGTCTTGATGCCGTCGAAACCGTTGGTGCCCGTCACGCCCACCGCCCCGACATCGACGTTTCGGAACACCGCCTTCTGCGTGAAGTCGAGGCACACAATTTCGCCGTTATGCGCGTAATCGGGCGCGACGGTGAAATCCTCAAACCGGGGGGATAGCACCTCAATACCGCCCTTATTATTTCGGCCCCCGCTACCGCTATCGGGGGGCAGGACGACGCATTGGCCCACCATCAGGCGGGCATTATCCCAGCCCTTCAGAACGCTGTCTGCGCCAAAGCCCTGGATGCAAGCGCCATTCTTCAGGACACGCAGATCAGTCGTAAATCCCCATTCGGCACGAGGGATGAACAGGCGCCGACCGAACGCCTGGTTGAGCCAATCGAACGCAGCGTGCATAGGTGCTTCGTTGGCATCGGCCGACGCGCGATCACCGCCCGACTTGCAGCCGAACATCGGCAATGATGGCTGCTGCTCGTCCAAAACGAACCAGCGCCCGTTTTTCGATTTCTTTCGCCACGCAGTGCTGGTGGTGGTCGTCTGATCCTCATCCAACCGGTAGCTGGCACCGCCAGAGCGCGCAGCATAAACGCCCTGTGGATAGAAGCCGCCGGTCGTGACGCGCGTGTAGGCGATAGGGACGATGACCTGTTCGAAGGACGACCATGCCGGGACATAGTCCGTCGTATTCAGCACCCACGCGCCGGTCGTGATCGGCACCTGTCCCGATGCGATGACAAGGTTGTTGTCGACCTGACCGGTGAAATCTCCGGTGGTGTAGGTGTAAAGGCCCCCCTGACCGTCCGCGCGGATCGCAGACAGGTTGGTGATCGGCGCATTGGTGATGCCTGCGACCGATGGGTACGTGCTGTTGGCGGGGCCGGTGTCTCCGGTGTCGCCTTTAAAGCCGGGGTTCTGCTGAATCGCAGCATCCGCGAACTTACCCAAGGCCTCGGCATCGCTATCGGTCGGCTGTACGCCATAATTGCCGGTCCGCCGGGCAATTTCGGTAAGGCCCGGGCCGCGTGCGCCCGTGACGACGAGTTTATCCGCCATAGGTGACTCCAGGGACAAGGCTGATGATGCCACGGCGCTCGACAGTGATGAGGCCACCGCTGTCGACCCGGCGCAGGTCGTATGCGAGGCGCACCACCTCGTATTGACCGGACACGCCGACCAGCGACGCGCCCTTGATGGTCTCGGTGAAGTATCCCTGCGTGCCGGGCTCAATCTCGACGGCAGCGGACGCCACGGGAGCGCCGCCATCGCCAGGAAGGCGGCGGATATCCAGCGCCATGGTGTTGCTGGTCAGGTCGATCGGCAGGCCCGCGTCGTCCACAAGCTGCGAGGTCGCTGAGTAGTCGCCATTGCGTGGCACTTCTAGGTCGAGCATGACGGTCATTCCGACACCTCGACAAACTTGATGGATGCATCTGCGTATTGGCCTAGCTCAATCATTGGCGTCCAATCCTCGCCAGGGACCGCCAGACACAGGGTCACAGGCCAATCGAAGTTTGCGTCCGTGCCCGCGTTGACTGGAGCGCGAAGGGGCGGCTCAATCTGATAGGTGTCGACCGCGATGCGACGTCGGATGCGGTAACCGCGATTGCCGAACGAGACGCGTTCGCCACCCGTAATTGGAGCGCCGCGAACCATTGCGATCTTGATCGTCGTCGCACGCAGAGGAGCGGTCTCCAGCACCGTCGCCACAATGTATGGCGCCTGGAACCGAGTGACCGTCGGGAACAGCGGGTCGTCGGTGTAGAGGTCGCTTGGGGGCATCAACCCACGCGCGCCGAACGCTGGTCGGGGTGCCGTTTCCAGCGACAGCATAGGCACCAGCACAGGCGCGGTGCCTGCGTTCAAATAGCCGTTCCATGCCTCCCACGCCTTGATCTCGGCCGGGGAGTTCAGCGATATATCGCTGTATTCGATGCTCCAGCGCCCGCCGCCATCAATGATGACTTGATCTTCGACGCCTGACAGGCTGGTCCCGCCCGACAGCACCTTGCGCTCAATGTAGGAGCGGACCCCACTGGGACAGAACAGATGCGCGGGGAAAATAGGCGTCGCCATGTCTCATGGCTACGTTCGACCCATTCAAATATTACCGCCGTCAGTCTTGAGGCAATTGCTTTTCAGGCACGATGCCACCGCCAGATCCACCCGGCCCGGAAGCCCCGCCCCCGCTGCTGGGAGGTGCGCCAACAGCAGGAGTATTTGCGAAGCCAACATAATGGCGATAGGGGTATGTGGCAGACAGCACCGCGTCATCGGGATTGGTCGACGCCTGATAGGTCACACTGCCACCCGCGCGCGGCACATCGTCATAGAAGATTGCGTAGTAGCTATCGGCCGTCAGCCCGGATAGGACACCGCCGCTGACAGAGACGGTGCGGTCGCTGTAAATCCGATCGTGGTTGCTGATCGTAATGGACGCACCACCACTGTCAGACTGAGCCGTAATGGTCAGAGCCTCAGAGGGCTTGCTGGTCGCGATGATGGCGGACGCGATCGGGGCCGGATCTGCCGGGCTACCAGCCGTCTCAACGATCACTGTGTCGCTCCAGCCCGATAGCTGACCGCCAGCGCTGCGGTATTCCACCTGCACCTGCACGTCCGCGTTTATGGGCACGAAGCTGGTCAGCAACGCAACCGAAGGGCCTGGGTCCTGATCTGCGTAAGCCTGCTCATTCCAAGCCCCAGTGCCAACGCGCCAGCGCGCGTACCAGGTGAGGCCGGTAGAGCCGTCGCTCTCCACTGTGATCTGGATGCGTGCTCCAGTGCCTTCGACCGAGCCATCGCCGGTCGCGATAGCATACGAAACCGTAGCAGACGTGATGACGGGTCGGCCCAGCGGTTCGGGCGCGTAGCGGTTGCCGATCGGCGCGCCTTCGCCATCCTCAGTGGCCGGGTTCCACGCGTCGACGTTCGCACCAACCGCGACCCAATCGAACGTGAAGCCACCACTCATCTCGTCGCGCTCAAGGCTGATAACCTCGGCCACCCCCTTGAAGAACGTCGCCCCGCCCTCGGTCAGGTTCAGATTGATGTAGCGCTCACCAAGCACAACCCGGCCGGAATAGTTGGTCGTCACGCGCCCGCGATCAGCCGCATTGTTGCGAGCCATGCGGCGCTTGGCGAGGCGGCGTGCCTGGGTATGGCTCGGGACGACCGCGCCAAGGTCAGCCGACCGGATGGCCCCGCGCTTGGCGATATCATCCTCATCCCGCCATGACTCAGCCTCGACCGAGTTATAGTCGTGCAAGCTGCTGACGTACGTGATGCCGATTTCGTTGACGTAATCCTCGTCAGCAACGCCAGACTGATGGCTGAACGCGGTGATCTGGTCGGGCCCGATCGACACGGTGGGCGCGTAGACCCGCCCCGAATAGAGGATCAGATGACCCTCTTCGTTGAATATGTACCAGCCGTCAAAGCATGCCAGCAGGGAGCCTACGACGGAAGCCGGTGCTTCGGTAGCCTTGTAGGATAGGCAGGTCCGATAGCGCATTTCGGTGCCACCCGCTGCCAACGACTGCGCTGATCCTGCGTCATTGATCGCCGCCAGGATGCGCGGCAACTGCGGCACAAAGACCGTGTTCCAGTCCTTGCCCCGCTCCACCATCAGATACCAAATGAAGGCCAGCACCGCGTTTTCACTGTGCTTCCACGTCGACGGGTCATAGGCGTTCTGTGTAGGGTCGCGCGGGTCGAAAACCGGCGTCCACTGACCCACAAGCGACATCGCGACCTGATCGCCCTGTGGGTAGGTCTCCAGGAAATATTTCTCCTTCTCAGGGCTTTTGAGCAGGTAGCCCGTAACCACGCCATCGCCACGATGCTGTGCGGTCCATTGCGGAAAGACCGCCTGCACGGCTGCGAATGCCGTCTCGCGCGGACGACCCAGGCTCCAGCCCGCCTTTACGTGTCCACTTTGATAGCTCTTGTCCGGGAGGGTCTGAACGACGCCGTTAGAAACCGTCACCTGTTCATCGTTCAGGTATACGCGAAGGATCGCCGCAGCTTGCCCATCATGGAACGCCCACACGTCAACCGTCGTGCCGTTGATCGTCTCGTAACAGATGCTAGCGCCGTAAAGCCGGGACACGCCTAGCGCACGGACACGGGGAGGGCGGGGAACGCGGATTGCTGACTCGGTCGTCTGTGGCTTCTGCGCCTGCGCGCCGCCTCCAAGAAGCTGAGCTGCCGCTCCCAGCACCGCCGATGCGGTCAGAAGAGTGCCGAGGCCGATACTGCCGAAGCTAATACCTGCTGTTGTGCCGAACACAGCGAGGCCGGCCGCCGCGCCAACGCCTGTTGCGATCAATGCGGCTGCCGAGGCGACAGCTAGGATTTGCCCGAGAGCGCGGCTCATCGCGGACCCCATGCAGCCAGAGATGTCGCAGGACCAAACGCCAGCCCGCGCTTAGCCGCGAATGCCCATTTAGAGCCGGTCCAGATGGCTCCCACAGGTTCGGGGCGCATGGCGTCATTGACCGCCAGCACGACGCCAACGTCGCCCGCTTGCGGCTTTCCCACCCGCTCGACCCCGATGGACGACAGACCCCGCTCCCATAGCTCGACCAATCCACCAGCGCGCTTGATGAATCGCAGGCCGCCGCGATCGGACCGGTATCGCCCGCGCCAAGTCGCCATCGGATCGCCGCGCCCCCACGACACCGCCCATTCGCCTGGGAAGAAGCAGCAGTCGAAGACACCGGGTTCCCACGACCGGCTGACCGACGCCTTGAGGTAATCCGCCAGCGTCATTTCGCACCGAAGCGACGGGTCGAACCCGCCTGGAGGCTGGCGACGCGCGAAAAGATGGCATCGTCAGGTGATCGACGTCGCTGATCGGCATCAGTGAACCAGGCGAGCGTTGGGTTGCTGCGGTCGGTGTCCGTCGCTGCGACCGACAGGGTGATCGTCCTCTGCCCTCCGCGATCAGCCGATTGCCGGTCAGTCGTCAGGATGTCGGCTTTGCCGCGCCACGTCCAGATCGGCTTGCCGGTGACCTGCCAGTCTTCGTCCAGCATCACATAGCCGATGCGCAGGTCAGCACATTGCACGCTATCGCGATCGTCAATGGCGAGGCGCACCGTCTCCGCCGTCACGCCGCTCACCTCAAACTCCACGCGATCGGTCAGGCCGTTCATCATCTGCTTGAGGGTGGGGACGCTGAGAAGTGCTCCCGCACCGCGATAGACGCCGCCTTGAAGGTCGACGTGATCCGCTGGGATGGCTAGGTCCCCGAACCCGGACCATAGCCGCGCCACAGGCTCACAGGCGAGGCGCCAGAGGATGCAGCGACGGTAGACGGCCATGACGCCGTGATGTGCCCATGTAGGCCACGCTATTACCGCCGTTAGATCGTCTTGGGCTGACCGAACCGCTGCGAGGTGGCTACGTAGCCCGGCGTCTGACGGAGCGTAGCGCGACCGGCATCGACATCCATCTGGGCTGCCTGGGTGAGGATGCGTTGGCTGAGGTCTTGGGCAAACCCGGCTGGGGTGACGCTGTTCCGGGCGTCGACGGATATGTTGAAGACGCGCTGACCGCCACTACCACGCGGCGATACGGACCCAGGATTGACGTTCAGCGTCTCCCCTCGGCTCACCCGTGCGATCGGCTGACCATTCAAGCTGAGCAGGTTCTGGTCGACGCCCGAGCGTCCGCCGATCAGCATCGACCCGCCAGTGGCGAAGCCGGGGATGCCGGTTGGCGCACCGAACAGAAAGCCGAGTCCAGACAACAGGCCGCCCCGCGAGCTTCCGCCCCCACCACCAGTTAGCCCCCGCCCCAGATTACCGAGCAGCGACCCAAAACCACCGCCACCTGACGAGAAGGACGTCACAACCGCCTGCGCCGCGATGAAGGCCAAAGTCCTAAGCGCATTCCGCTTGAAGCTCTCCCAGAACTGATCTCCCGATTGCGTCAACGCACTCTCGAATAGACCCGCAAGCTGATACGTGTCCTGCTCGCGCTTCTGCTGAAGCTTCTGGTCAGCCTCCTCGCGGCTTTTATAATAGACATCCTGGCTGGCGTCATAATCCTTAACGCTGGCGAATGGGTCGTCGTAATCCTTGCCCACTTCGCCAATGATATCGCGAAATTGTCGGGCAGCCGCTGCAACGCGGTCGCTGTCTGGCAAGAGCATGGGGCGTACGCTGCTATCGTCCATCGCGTCACGCGAGATAGCGGCTGACAGCGAGTCAGTGAATTTGTCGTCGCGTTCCTGCTGGCGCTCTGCATCGGTCTTGCCCGAGCGCCCCGACCGCGTGCGGCCTGCGCCTCCCGGTCGGGGCGGCGTGGGACGTGGCGGACGCGCCGTGCTTTGGCCAAACAGATTGTATTTGGTGGGATCTGAAAGATAACGGTTCAGGCCCTGTATGCCACCAAAGCGAGCAGCCAGAGCATCCTCATTGCGCCGTTGAGCGCTGCGTGCGTCGGACGCATTGGCTCCGCTTGTAAAGCGTCCGGCACGATTGGCCTCTGGCAAAAATTGGCGCAGTCGAGCCATGTCCTCAGGCCGCCCGCCTGCCCGTCGCTGGGCCTCGTTAAGGCCACTGATGAAAGCATTGTCGACGGAAACGCCAAAATTATTGATGCGGCGGAAAAAGTTGTCCACATTGTCAATGCTCTGTAGCAAACTGGTTATCTGCTCTCGCACACTGAAAATGCGAATGCCTAGGGCGTCAAATACTGCCTGACCGTTAGCGCCGATAGGATCAAATAGGTTTCCGAGCCCGTCAAAGATAGCGCGCGCGTCAGCGCCATATTGCTCGGCGCGACTGGTGAGCCCGTTAAAAGTGTCGGTTCCCGTGCCCAGAAATGACACCAGCGCCTCCGAAAACCGGCCACCCTTGTCAAACTGACCGAACGATATGACGGCAGCATTCTCCATAGCCTGTACGGCATCACCAAAAGTGATAGGGATTTGCTTGAACTCGGCGTCGATGCCTGCCGTGAATTTACGGTCTGTAAGCGCCTTGAACAGAACATCGGAGGTTATCTGACCTTCCTCAGCCATCTTGCGAAGCTGACCGATCGGAACGCCAAGCGCATCTGCGAGAAGCCGAGCGATGCGGGGGCTCGCCTCCATGATGGAATTGAACTCATCGCCCCGCAGGACTCCAGATTGCAACGCCTGATTGAATTGCAGGGTGGCGCTAGCGGCTTCTTCGGTGCTTGCACCGCCGATCTTTAGGGCTTCGGCAAAGGTCTGGGTGGCGCGGGCGGCATCATCTTGCGACCTTCCTGTCTCACGGGAAGCGCGCACAAATCCCGCGTACAGTTTGGTAGTTGCCTCTAGTGAACCGCGCGTCTCTTCCGATATGCGCTGAACATCTTTTTGCGCCTGCGCCAGCGTTCCAAAGCCGCTAGTCGCCAATCGAAGCTGAGCGTCGAGCTGTTTCGCCTGATCTGCAAGGCTGGCTAATTCACGTACGACAGCGCCAATGGCGAAACCCGCCAGAGCAGCCCTGATGTTGCCGCCCATGGCAGCGAAGGAAGAACCAATACGCCGCGTCGAGGACTCTGCCGTAGCCTCCAGACGCGTGATCGATCGCGTCTGTTGGTTCATCTGATCCTGCACCAAAATCGTGGTAGATCGCAGTTCGTTGCGAAGCTGCGTAGTTTCCGCGCGGAGCTGGAGGATAATTGGGTCGACTTGCGGCACAGGCTGCTCCGGGGTTGCCGGGGCAGGCTAAATTGTGGGATTGCTGAATCTTACCGCCGTTGGGAGGGCTGAATGAGCAATGACAAGGGGCACGCAACAGCCATCTTCATAGTCGGCGCTGCCGTTATTGGCCTGGTGGTCGCTAATGGGAAAAGCGGGCAAACGCCTCCTGCGCCAAAACCTACTGCGACGACACCAGCAAACGGCGGGCAAAGATTTGGGGATCAGGCGATAGCGCAGCGGATGGTTCGCAATATGCTCAAAGACCCGTCCAGCGCAGAATTTTCAGAAGTCCATACGGGTTGGTCATCCGGCACGCCGGTAACATGCGGCTACGTTAACAGCCGCAACGGCTTTGGTGGCATGACAGGACGCCAGCGGTTTATATCTGGCAATGTGACGGCGCTCGAAGAGAGTATGGCTCCAGGCGAAATGGGCAAGGTCTGGGATAGAATGTGCTAAAAAGGGCGGCGCTAAGGCCGCCCGAGGGGGTCACAGCATGAACCGCGACATGTCTTCGATCATTTCGTGTGCGTCCTCACCATCAAAGACCGCACCAAAACGGCTGAGGTCAGCATGAAACGCATCTTGGCCTTGGCATCTGCGAGATTACTGCATTTGCCCTTCTGCATCTTTCGCTCGATTGCGGACAGGCGATCGCAGAGGGCGAGAAATGCCGGGTCCTCGTCGTCATACCCTGCGTTAGCAGTCTTCTGGATATGGACATATTCCAGCCGCAACGTTTCAAAATGACTCGGGCCGATTGCTGCAACAGCCGGAGCCGCGACGACGACAGGTGCGATTGCCATTGCACCGAGGATGCCCCGGCGATTAAAGACGTGATTAGCCATGGCGCAGTTTCCTTGCGCTAGTGGTGAGCAGGGTGGCGCGGAGGGTGGTAGCTCCGCGCCGTTCTGGTTTAAGGAGTGCCTAAGTTAAACTTAGGGGGTCACGCCGCCTTGGCGATCGGCGGGAATTCCTTCGCCAGCCGGGCAAGGCCTTTCGGGGTGATCCGGCACTGAGTGACGATCTTTTCCGAGCCGTCCGAGCGGTGAACGGTGGTGGTCTTGTGTTCCAGCAGGCCAGATTGCAGCTTGGGCTGATAGGCGATGTAGCCCGGCACCCCCATCCTCGTGTAAACCCAGCCGTGCGAGACGAGGAAGTCCGTCAGGTCCTTCGGGCGCACCTGCAAAACCTTGGCGGCGTCGCGGAAGCATAGCGAACCGTCCGAAACCGCCAACCGCTCATACGCTGCGACATCCGGCTCCATCTCTGCGACCTTGCTTTCCAGCGCGATCACCTTCTCAGTGTATCCGAGCAGGATGGAGCGCATGGCGGCAGGGTCGTTGAGCATCGCAATGGGGTCCGCAGACGCACTTTGCTCAAGTTCTTGCCAGCGATCGATGATGCGAGCCCGAAGATGCACATCATACCCTGACACGAGGATGAGGCACTCCCGCTTCGGAAGCTGAAACTCCGGCTGCGCCTTGTTCTGAGCGTTCAGATAGGACGATCCAAAATTGGATAGTCCCTCCTCCCCCAGCAGTTCACCCAGCGTGACGCGAACGTCACGCATGACGTGAGCGTGCTTTTTGCCGGTGAGATCCGCAATCTCACGAGTGCTCATCCGGGCTGGCACATTCCCGCCAAACCCACTATGTACGATAGCGTTCATTCTGAAACTCCCAAAGTCCAGGGTGACAGGCGTCAGCTCGGTTCTCAGGCCGTATGAGCTGACGCCGCTTTCTGCCGCTCGCGAAGAGCGATGATAATTTCTCCGTTCATGGAACGATGGTTTTCGCGGGCGCTCGCCTGCACGAACTCTTTCAAGTCGCGTGGAAGACGAACCCGCAGCATCGGGTCTTCCCTTGCCATGTCACCTCCTGTCTGTATGGCCCGCACATAGTCCAACATGGACCATTGCCTGTCAACAAGAAAATGGGCCATTTATAGCCCATGAGCGACGAATCAGACTTTTCCTATTTTCGGGTGCGGCTACCGAACGACCTGAAGGCGCTCATTGAAGAGGCGTCCTACGCCAGTAAGCGTTCCATGAACGCAGAGGTCATATCGCGGCTGGAGGCGTCGTTCGCGCAAGACCAAGAGTCTGCCGATGACAAAGAAACCATTGCTGAGCACGAAGAACGTATCCGTGAACTCGAGTTCGACATGCGGCGCATCCTTGACCGCATCGAGCACGAGATTCGTGGTTAGACCAACCACTCCTAACCGCTTCCCCACGGCTGCGGGATCACCCCTGCTTAAATTGCCGCTGCATGAAATCGACAAACTCGGGGGAGGCAGGCTTGGGCGTGTCAGGGTTGGCCGATCGATTGTGAGCCTCGACAGCCTCCAGATACTCGCCGATCGTGATCTCTCCCCAGTCCAATCCCAGCGATCCGCACCCGGCTAGGATTTCACCGCGCTTGAGCGGCTGGTGCGCCTCTGACGCCCTTTTTTTTTAGGCGCGTCGAGCTGGATGCCGGTCAGCAGTGCCTTCAGGATGCCCCAGGCGACCGGCATGAATTCCGCGTAGGGGCGGCCATCGACGTACTGGTCCACAATGCGAGTGGCATCAATCGCCGACACGGATATGCGTTGACCACCGACGAAGCCCTCGCTGCCATACTGAGCGGCTAGACGGATGACCTCGTAGGCATCCTTGGCGCGGGCAGGGCCGGGCAGGTAGAGCGCTGCCCCGGTCTCCTGATTTATGCCGACCGAGCCGCACAGCTCATCATAAATCGTGCCGATCGCCTTATTGCCGCAAAGCCGTTCGACCTCGATCTGAGCTTTGAGCGGGAGAAAGAACCGATAGCGGCCCGGCCCAAAGTCAAGCTCTATCGCGGTCGTCACAGGGGAGAGCCAGCGGTCCAGCTGAGCTTGCCTTCGCCAGCAATCGCAAGCTCAGCCGTGCTGTCCTCGCTAAGCGTCTCGTTGTGCGAGGTCATGACACCCTTGCCGTCACGATAGCCATAGATTGACCCGGTACGCTCGCCATCCGTCAGCCCGTCATCGTAACGCCCGTAGAGCAGGCGGAAGTCGGAATGGGCACCAAGTACGTCCTCATAGAGGTCAAACTGGTCCATATTGACCACGCCAGTGCCACTGATGTCCCACGAACGGCCGGTCACGCGCACCGATCGATCAGGGATTGCAGCAGGCTTGGCGCAGTCACGGCGATAGCGGTCGTTCGTCTGGACCGCCTTGTTCAGCGTGGCGCCTTCAAAGCCGCAAAGCATGGTGTAGGCCGTGCCGACCTTGACCATGATCTGGATGTAATCGGGTTCGGTCGGATACGACATTCGGCAGGCTCCACTCGTTTGAGCGAAGCCTAAGGATCAGCCTTCCGAGGAATTACCGCCGTCAATGACCCGCATGGACGCTCGGCGCTGTTCTGCTTGGCGTTCGTGCTGCGGCGGGTGATGGGCTTCGGCCCACATGGCGCGAATCTGCAATGCGCTCATAGGATGCCCCATTGCTTGGGCCTCTTCTGCCGCGTCTAATGCGATATGCTCTGGGATGACGCCTTCGCGTATCAGGGCGGTCAGCAGGAAGGTGAGGGCCTTTTCATCCACGCCGCACCTTACCGTCTAATCGATGATGACGCGAGCCTCTACCGACAGGATGGCATGATATGCCTCGTCATCGTCGCCGTCTCGGATGAGCCGCACCGAGCGGACATTCAGCCTGGCAGTGGCATCGCCGATAGTCACGCGCTTGCGATGAAGCGCGAGTTTCATAGCCGATCCAATCTTGCCCGCCACGTCCTCTGCATAATCTTCAACCACAGTCCCCGTCTTGCGGTCCTTGGCGAATCCATGAGCAAGCAATGTGACCGTACCGCCAGCATAGCAGGCGCCGTCCAGCGGCAGGCTATTGAAGCCATCTAGGCGGGTAAACGGGAACGTCGGTGTTGCGGGCGTGGTCGATGGGTACATGCGGCTAGCGGGGACGAGTGCCTTAAGGGCTTCGTCAGCCTTCATCTGTGCCAGCACCGCGCGCCGCACATCTCGGATAAGATCGCCCGCCATTATCTCTTGCTCACTCTTTCAACAGCCTTGGCGACCAAGTCTTCCACTTCCTTCCGCTTGGCGTCCCGCGCTGGTCCCATGAATGGCCTGGCTTCCGTCTTGCTATCGCCAAACTCGTAGCGCACCGGCCCCGCGCGCTTATATCCCGGCCGCGCGGTCACGCCTGCGGGCCTGCTCGATCCCTCCTCCAGCGCAGCGCTGTATGGGGCGTTACTCGACACCTCGACCAAAAGCGGATCTTTCTGGATTGTCTCGATGTTGTTCGCGAGAACGCCAGTGTCGTTGTTGGGGGGATCGCCAGGCTTGCTGGGCTCATGGTTTTTGCCACTCACTGATCCGGTGGTGATGCTAATTTGGGCGTGACGCTGGATAATCTCGCCACCTACAAACAGTGCTTGCCCGACCTCGCGCACGACGTCAGGACCTTGGAGACGCTGGAGGCGCTTAAGGTAGGCGTCAACGCCTTTCGCCTTGACCATCAGACCCGCCGCCCTCGGCTTACCGCGCGCCCAGCCTCAGCCACCGATCGGCCGATGTCATAGTACTGACTCGACTCCCGCAGTTCTTCCTGCAACCATTTGGACCATGCAGGATTCCGGACCAGATTCGCCCGAGCGACCAAATCTCGAAACCATTCTTTCTCGTCATGAGAGTATGATTCAGGAAGCTTTTGCAATCGCGACGACCGCCGCTCAGCTATCATCGAGCCTAGCGCTAGTGCTGAAGCAACGAGGCCTGTTAAATGACAACCAAGCTGCGCAATGCGCTGGGCTTGTGCGATCCGTTGGCGAGCGTTTCGAAGCCATGGGTTTTGACGACAATGCGTCGGATTTTGGGGCGATGGCAGCGATACTTCTTGGCGCTCCGCCTCCGCCAAACCGGGGATCGTAAATTCCTGCATCACGCTCTCCTTCCCCTGCACAACCAGTACGTCCCCATTGTATCCTTGTCGACCGACTGCACGGACCAGCGCCCTGCGTTCGGACCAGCCGTGACGTTCAGCGTAGCATCCGTGTCCAGATCACCCTCAAGCGTCTCGCATAGCACCAGCAGCGATACATCCTTGTCACGGTAGCCCTCAGCCTGGCGCATCGCTTCCGTGACGCGATCTACCTGCACCTTGCACGGCCGGCTGACCGGCGTTCCCGGCGATACGATCGACCCACCATCGTCCATGACAGGCACGCCCGGCCATTCCGCGAAACTGTCGACGTAAGGCCCGAGCCCGGCGTTCGAGAAGGCGACGGCGATCTTGGCAAAGGCGGCGGGAATGGTCACCAGCCCGGCCACCCGCACGTCGGCTCGACATAGCCGACCAGCATAGGCCCGCCCGTGTTGCGCCGGAGTATGACCGCGAATTCCTCGCCATACGTCGTCGCATCCCAGCCGCTCGATAGCGACCGATTGGACGCCGCTTCGCTGATCTGGACATCCATGCTGGCTGACTTGAATTTCGTCACACCGGTCGGGATACCGAGAACCGCCAAATCGCTATCGTCCGCGATGCCGGGCGCTTTGGAAAGCACCAGCTTATGCGCCGCATAGGCCAAGCGGGCCGGATCAGCGTCCGCGCCCCAGGCATCCGTGACGTATCTATCTGCGTCGGTCAGCCAGTATTGGATGCGCGTGTCATCGACATTCTCGAACGCCGGGTAGCGCATCTTCAGGTCTGCGGGGGTAGCCATCGCGGTCACCAATTCGGAGCCGCGTAATCGCGCTCGCCAGCAGCCCGCGATCGAACCAGCGACCGCCCCGGCCCGAGCAGCGCCTGAGCCTGCGCCAAAAGCTGGTCCCGCGTGACGGCGGTGATGTCGATCCGTGTGTCGCGAAAGCCCTGACCGACGCCTGGTTCGTATTCTCGCAACGAGACGGTCGACACCGGATAGGGCAGGCCGCGCGACATCAGGTTGCCATTGACGACCGAAAAGCCCGGAGACGCATCGCCCAACACCTCGACCCGGCCCGTGGTCAGGCCGGAGATAGCCGCTTGGAACGGGCGGCCCTGCACGCCCTGGGTGGTGGAGAGGTTGAGAGCATTCAGCGCCATACTGCCTCCATGCGGCTATGAGGCGGCGGGCTGTACCGCCGTTACTGACGAGCGACGACGCGGACGTTCAGGCCAGCGCCGCAACAAAAAGGCCGCCGCCCGAAAGCAGCGGCCCGAGGCTGGGAGAAACCCGGCAGGAGTTACTTGGCCGGCTTGGTCGCCTTCTCCAGATCGGCCTGGAGTGCCGCCACCTGAGCCTTGAGGTCCGCGTTCTCGGCAGTCAGCGCCTCGACCCGATCGCTGGCAGCAGCATCCGCTTCGGCGTCGACCTTACGGCCAAAATCGGGAATGTCGCCCTTGATCTCGATCTTGTCGCCGCCCTCAGTCTCGATGTGCTGAGCGCCGTCCTTGTCCTTGGCAGTGATCGTCACGCTCTGGCCCGGCTCCACCCAATAGGTGCCACCGGATGCCAGATTGATGCCACGGGGGCCGGGCTGATAGTTGGTCTTCTTCATGATCCGGCTCCCTTAGATGTTGTCGCGGTAGCTCATCGTCTTCGGACGATAGAGCTCGAACTGACCGACGTTCATCACGCCGTCGACACGCCAGGTCATGGACGAGGTCGGGAACAGCGGCATGAACTCGAACATGCCTGGCAGGAAGAACTCCATGTTGTCGGGATTCTTCTCGTAGGCGACGATGCGGCCGGTGCCGCCAGTGCCCGCCGTCTCCAGCTCGCGGCTCGGACGGATGTCGAGCGGCTGCTTGGTGATCGCGGTGTAGGCGTTGTTCTCCGTGATGTACTTCAGGATCGACTGATCCGTGTTGGGCATCCGAGTCCGGTTGGCGATCAGGAACTTGCTGGTCGGGATCAGCAGCGAATTGGCAGTTGCCGTCTCGCGGGTGTTCACGAACACGTCCGTCAGTGCGGCGTCCACGTCAGCCGACATCTGATCGGCGGTCGCGGTCGCCCAATTGCCGGTCGGGGCGTTGGCGGTGGGCACGACCGTCTGGTTGATCATGCCCAGAAAGTTCTTCTCGCCGGTATCGCCACGAATGACGCGATCGTAGATGAACTTCTCGGCAACCATACGCGCGGCCGAAGCCTTGCGTTCGGCCAGGTTGGACCCGCCTTCGGTGACGCCAGGGTTCTGCGCGACCATGCGCGCGAAGCGCTCGACCTCGCGACGCGACAACTCATAGCCGACGCCCGCCAAGTGGAACTGCGTCACGCCCTGGTTGAAGTTGATCGAGGCGTTCGGAACGTCGAAGGCCTTGCCGCCCAGATATTCCGCCTTGCCAGCGACATCGCCGGAATAGACTAGCGTGCCGACATCCCACATGTCGCCATCGGTGTTGACCGGAACCAGCCCGGCATAGTCGAAGCTCGGGTACTTCTGGCCGATGAACTTGTGGGTACGGTACAGCGCGGGCTGCGCGAACCCGACCGTCTGCTGAGCGTCGTGAAGATCGAGCGTCGGGGGCACGCCAAAGCTGCGGGCCGCGTCGCCAAGATGAATGATGTTCGGTGCGTACATTGGTTCAGCCCCCTCTTACTGCTGCACGACGCGGAGACGGACCGGCGCACCGCTCGACACCGCGTCCATGAAGGTCGCAGGGATCGCCGTGTTGCCGCTCGCGGTGGTGGTGAAGGCGCCCGCGCTGGTCACATAGGCCGCCGCGTCCTTCGTAGTGTTACTGCCCGCCAGCACCCAGATATCGCCCATATCGAGCAGCGACATGGTGCTGTACTGCGGGTGCACGTCTGCCGTGCCGGTGAGGCCGGGCACGATGCCACTGTCGGCGATCACGATGCCCTTGAACTTCGTGCCGGGGGTCGCGGTGACCTGCTTGCCGACGCCAGTCGAGAAGACCGCCTTGCCGAATGCGATACCGGCCGCGTCAGCTGCAATGCCGGTCGGGCGCGACTGTGTGTTGCCATCCGCCAGCATGCCGGGGAAGCCCTGCGCATAGCCAGTGAGATACGTGTCCTGAACGGTGATGGGCATGTCTCTTCCCCCCTTATGCCGCGTCGGCAGCGTTGAACGGCGTCTTCCAGGCCGACGACAGAGCGGCGCGCTGCTTGGCGCGATCGTTCAGGTAATCGGTGTGCGCGTCGGTGATCTGGGCAGGCGCGCCGATCGGCTGGACCTTGGGCTGATCGACCTTCGTGTCCTTGGTCAGCGCGTCGAACGCGATGCGGACATGCTCGCCTTCATAGGTGTTGCCCGGCATCGCCTTGTCGACCACGGCCTTCATGATGGCTGCTTCGTCCATCGCGTCGGTGACGGCCACGCCATTCGCCTTGGCCTTGGCTTCGATCACAGCGAATGCCTTGCCAGCGTCGCGGAGCTGCTGAAGCGTCGGCTTGGCATCCGCCAGCGCCTTGGTCAGCTTGGCGATTTCCGCGTCCTTGGCGACCAGCGTGGCCGCGTCGGCAACCGTCTGGGCTTCCAGAGTGGTCACCTTGCCGGTCGCTGCATCACGCGCGGCGATGAGGGTCTGAACGGTGGCGATTGCCGTATCGGCGTTCGCCATGTCGACGGTCAGCCCGTCGATAACCATGGTCTTCACGGGCTTCTCCGTCTTCAGGGTGTCGAAAAGGTTGGAGGGGAGGGCGTCGCAAATGGCGCAGTCGGAGCCAGCGCGGCCCCGATCGACCAGAGCGACGTGATTTCCGATGATGGAGCCGGGCTTTTGCCGAGCTTGGCACTTGGTGCCGTCAGGCGCGGTGAAGTCGCCAATCTCGACATCGCACGCATAGCCGTTGGAAAGCTCACGCTTGCCCGCATTGACCTTCGCCACGGTGGGGGCATCAGTCAGCATCAGGTCGAATGCGAGATATTCGCCATCACGCATTGCACCCATGATCGTCCCGCGCGCGTGGGTGCGCCAATTGTCAGCGGTTACGGGCTGGGACGGATGATCGTCGGTGATCGGCTTACCGATAAAGCTGCGGACGGCGCGTTCGTCAAAGACCGCACTCTCATCGCGCAGCACGTTGACGACAGCAGTGTCCCGCAGCCCATGCGTATTGTCAGGATCGATCTCGCGACCGGCATACTGGTAAACGCCGGTTCGGGCGGCTCGTGCGCGGACAGCCAAAGCGCCGCCTTGCAGCGGGCGGGGGGCGTCGAGCGTCAGGGCATCCGAGAATAGCACCCTGCCCGGATATTCGGGCTAGACGGGGGTGCTTACCGCCGTCAGGTGGGAGGCGTTATTTTGTCTTGCGGTGATCCGCCAGTGCTCGACCGAATGCCATGGCAGCCCCTGCCTGCGTTTCTGCAATCTGCCTCCCAAAAGCAGCGAATGCGGGCTGGTAGCGGGTCATCACATCGGCCATCTGCTTGGCGTAGTTCGGCTGGGGCTTCATCGCCCCTTCCTCCAGCAGCGCGTCGATCATGGATGCCCAAATGCCATGATAGTCGACCTCACAATTGCCAGCGACGTGGCTTTCGCTCTGCGCGGCATGCGTCATAGGGCTACTCGGCTCGCGGATCGCCTCGATCACGGCGCGGGCGATCCGTTCAGGCTTCATTGGGCCTTCGTCGGGGATCAACATTTCCCAGGCCACAGCCCTCGCAGCTCGCTCAAGAGGGCTCATTGCCATCCCCACTGAAATCGACCCTGCCTGCTACAATCTCACCAAGCGCTGTGTGCAATTCCGCGATCTCGTTGCCCCACAAGATGATGCCGCCTTCGGAGTCCAGCCAAGACACGTACACCGTAAGGTCGCGAATATCTCCGTGGCCTTCGTTCTCGTTTACCACATCAACGCGCATGGCCTCACCGAGTAGAGCGAAGGGCTCACCTTGGGCGGCATGAGCCGCACCACCTTTTGCGTTTTGCTCAAGCGGGGTCATGCGGCTTTCCTCGGCTTAGGCTTTCCCTTGTTCGTCGTCATTGTGGAAGGGGTCGACATAATGCGCTCCATCGTCCAACCGGCCTTGAGACGGTAGTAAAACGTGGCCACCTCTAAGCCAGCAATGTCGGCCGCCTCTTTGCCTGACATCGTACGACCGGCCCATTCGATCCGCAACGTATCCGATCTGTTGCGTTGCTGCACCAGTGGTGTCGCCCAACGCACATTGTCCGGCTCATAATCGCCGTCGCCGCAGATGCGATCCAAGGTGTGCTTTGGTGACGGTCGATCGCCAACGTCAGCCGCGAATGCATTGAAGTCGTTGCGCCAACGGTCGCATATCCGCACTCCACGACCTCCATAACGCTTGAACCAAGTGTGGTTGGGATTTTCGCAGCGCTGGATCATCGCTTTCCAAATGTTGAAAAGCGGATGATGCCCAGCCTGGCCTTTCCCAGGCTGTGCCAATGTTCGGCATGTAGGGCACATAGGTTGGCGCTGGGAGACGAGATTACCCACAAAATAGGGTCGGACATCACCACAATCGCATTGGCAGTCCACAACGGCTGAATTCCCCGGAGCAGGACGGGTGAGCGACAAGACGACAACACGACCGAACCGCTTCCCGACTGGCGCGCGTTTTGATATTCCGGGTGCAGGCATGATGGTCCTCCAATGACCGATTGCTCAGGGCCGGTCGGGTGTTCCACCACCTTTCCGGCCCGAATTTCATACACTATTCTTCCAGCCACTCCAAGTACGCCCTTGCCCTACAGCCGCAGTAAGGCTGGGTTCCGGGTGGTCCATCTGCGGGCGGATCAGACCATTCAAAGATCTTGCCATCGCGCTCGACATGGTTCTGTCGCGGATGGAGCTTTCTTGAATGAACCCAGACGTACTTCGTTATGCCTGCCTGTTCAGCGCGAGCCTGCGCCAACCTTGCGGTGGTCTTTTGCAATTGATCGGCCGCCACGCGCAAACTGCGGTCGCGGGCCATGCCCGTTGCCTTACGGATTTCGGCAGCGACATCGCGGGCGGGACTGCGAGCACGGAGGCCATTGAAGACGGCCGTTGCGATCCTCTGGCGTGCCTGACTGTTAATGTCTCGGACTAAGCTGACGTTCCATTCCAGCACCTCCGACAGTGGCTGGCTCACATCATTGCTGGTCAGCATGGTGGAAAGGTCGACATCCGACGCAGCAAGCGCTGCGCCGATGAACTTCGACCTTTCCCACTTCTCGACCTTGATTAGCCACTCACCCATAGCCGCCCGCAGCGACAGCACGAGGCGCAGGAACTCGTTCTCCGCCTGGTCCAGCTCGTTGTTGATGTCGCCAGCCGCGTCCGTCGTCAGCGCGGACAGGCTGCGCTCGTATTCCGCCAGGATCGCATCAGTGCGGCGCGTCCAGATGGCTACGGCCGGTGCGTAGACTGCTGCAAAAAGATTAGAGGCAAAGGTCGCCGGGGGCCTAATATCACGGAACACCACGAAAGATTTTCGTCGTGGCCGCCGCGCCATAGCTCGCAGATCAAACTTCATTACTGAGACCTCACCGGCGCAAAAAGCTTGTCCCCGACCCAACCCTTTTTGGAACGATAATAGAGGTTTTTCTGCGATATACCTGAAAGTCGTTCAGCCTCGGATAGGGACACCTGCTGCCCTTGGTAAACGACAAGATGGTTGTCCGTTCGGTTGTTCGCTTGTGTTTCTACCGAAGCCCAGCGGCAATTTCCCGGCGCGTATTCCCCATCTACATTGATGCGGTCAATTGAGTGCTTTTCGCTTGGCCTACGCCCCATATCAGATAGAAAGTTCTCGAAACTGTCGCGCCAACGATCGCACACGGCCACACCGCGCGCGCCATAATGCTTATACATTTTGTTGCGTGGGTTGTGGCAGCGCTGCTTCATGCCAGTCCAGGCATTGTGTTCTGGTGTGTGTGACATGCCATGCGTGGTGTGGCGGATGCGATTAGCTTCGCGCCCTGCCTCCATAGCCAGCCGAATGTTTCGGCGCCCGCATTCAGACTGTAGGCAGCCGCAGCTTCTCACGTACCCTTTGACGAGCGATACAGCTTGCGCAGTGTGCATTCCACCGCAGTCGCATTCGCACAGAAAGCGCGGACGAGGTCGGACGCCACTATCCATGCCGACGAAGCCGATAACTGTCAGTCTACCGAATTTGGAACCCGTATGGTCCTTGACTCGAGGCGGCACGGGAAGGATTTGAAGGGAAGCCATCGCGCTACTCCAATAGCGTTGTTTGGTCAGGCTCGGATCGACGCTCCAACGTCTTTCCGGGCCGCTCAACAATGGCGCAATTGGGCTGTAAAGTCACGAATTTTGACCGCTTGGTTCGCGGTCTTTGCGGTCGAAGCGCACGGATCACCGCGACGGCCGCGACGGGGGCGGTCCAAGTGGGATCACGTTCCCATCGTCGTCAATGAGAGGGCGGGGGCTGTATCCACCGGTGATCTTGCGCAACCAGCGTCGTGCGCCGGTTAAGTCATTCGCGCGCAACTCCCACGCATCGTTCGCATAGATCGTGCGCCATGCGAACAGCGATCGAAGCCAGCGGATCACTTTGCCGTCAGCCGCATACCATAACGAACGAGCAACGCTGCCCCAATATCGCTGACGCGGCGCGCTGCCCGTGTGGATGCGAGATCAACAATCGCGCAGGCCCACGCCAGCACGGTCACCCCATGCTTGAACCACGGACGCTGCTCAGCGTGCAGGTGCACCTCGATATGACCGGTCTGCATCAATCGATCTCCTCAAAAATCTCAGGACCAAACTCGATAGGTCCGCGATACGGCTCGACATTGGCCAGGTCGACAGGATCACCGGTCAGCGAGATATGAGGTTGGTAGTCGGAGTGGTCCCACGACGCCCCGGCCTCACGCATCGACATATTGCGATACGAAAGCCCGCTTGACGCGAAGAGTAGAACGGCTGTGCGATCACCCAGCGGCTCAACCAGTCGCGGACCACCGGCAGGCACGGTCAACCCGCCATCCTCATCGCTACCCCATTCACCGCCCATCTTGATCCAGTCGACGGGGGTCGTGCTGTATGCGATGGTGACGTGCAGGTCGTCTTGCAGATCGGGAAGCCCCTGAGACTTAGCCCACGCCTGCAAATCTCCCACGTTCTTCACCTTGCGGCTGACGTAGAGCGAGCGCGGCGCGGCATCATTTGCAGCACGACGCGCGGGGGCGCTTCCATCGCCACCCGCCGTCGCCTGAGATTCTGGATCACCTCCCTTCGCTTGAATAGCAGACGGGTCGGTCCCGTCGTCTTCGGGGTCGAGCCCGAACCTTTCCGACTCTGGAATTTCTGCGAGCGCCGCGTCGATGCCGACGAGCCAGCTTTCGCGATCGGAGAGGGTGTTCTGCACCGCCTTGACCAACGCCTGATCTGGAATGGTGCCGGTGCCTTGCAGTTTCTCGACGGCCTGGGTGAAGACGTAGAACGTGTCCGCGTCTTCCTTCTCGGTCGGAGCCCAGAGCGGTGCCCACTTCCACGACACCTTGTCCGGATCGGTGATGCCTGCGGATCGGAGCAGAACCGGGTCGATCTGGTCGAGGCAGGGCCGTGTCTCGAGCTGCTGCCCGGCCGATACCGTCTTTGCCCAGTTCTGGTCATCGTATGCCCCCGTGGCGTTCATGCCAGCAGGCGAGCGCCCGGTCAGCCGCGTAAACGGGATGTCCGCGACAGTCGCCACCATCTGGAGGAAGGCGTCCATCATGGCCGGGATACCGTTCCACGTCATGGTAAAGTCGTCGATCTTCTCGGCAGGCAGATCGGTGCCATTGCCGAGGTCGTAGACGCTGGCGTTCAGCGAATTCTCACCCTCGGCAAGCAGGCCGACCCGGGCGGCAATCTTGGAATAGCCCTCAGGCGTGGCGACACGCTCGGACAGATTGCCGATGCCGACGCGGGTCAACTTTGCCTTCTTGATGAGCGCCGCGAACCACGCCTGCGCATTGTCGCTGTTCTCCGCCTCGCGCAGCACGGTCAGCAACCGGCTATCGCCCCAGAAGGCTTCCTCATCGGTCAGCAGCGACCCAACCGGCAGGGTAGGCCCGCGAAAGCAGACGACGCGGCTGGGGTGGATAGGCACCGATCGGCCGTCCGTATCCATGAGGAAGCGCGTCGGCTCGCCATAGCGCGGATCGGTGATTTCGCGGATCCAGCCATCACCCCGGATTTGCCACCGGCTGACGACGTTGACCGCGACCAGCCCGCCAGCGTTTATCGTCTCAGGGTCGAGCGGCTGCGAGTGATCGCCCGCCGTGATGAGGATCAGCGCGCCGCCACCGATGCCGCGCAGGGTTTCCGCCTGGCGAACCTTGGCGATCAGCCCGAGCCGCTTTTCCTCCGCCTCAATCTTGCCCGCTAGGTCACCGTCTGCCTGCCAGTCGCGCCACTCGCGCACCCGGTCATTAGCTGGGATGGCGATGACCTTACGCAGCAGGCCGCTCGACTGGTATGCGGCGATGGCCAGCTGGTAATTGAAGACCCCGTAGGACCCGAACGTGGAACGGTTGCCGAAACGGGAGAGTGGCGAGACTACGGCTGCGATTGCACGGGTCAAGCTGTCGGTGATCCACGCCATGGTGCTGGGCTATGGCGGGGAGGGTGGGCCCGTTACCGCCGTTACAACAGGGCGTCGAGGTTGTAGCCCCCGCCACCGGCTAACATATCGGCGATAGCATCCATCAACGGATCGACCTGATCGTCCCAGCCTGTGCCTAGGCCATCGAACATCTGAAGCTCGGCACGCAGCGCCACCTTGCATTCGTGATTCTCGGGCAGGTGCACCATCCCTGTCGCGATCCAGGGCGCGGCGTCTAGGCCCCGCGTGTACTTGTCCTTGTCGCGGGGGATACCGATCACCGGGATTTGCTGGTTGCGTCGCAATGACTGGATCAGTCCCGTGCCAGATGCCTTGTCCTCAACCTTAAAACCGCGTGGCGTCAGCGCTTTGTGCTTCTCCCAGAATGCCTTGGCTGTCTTCTCAAGCTCGGGCGCCTCCCATTTGCCGCGCACTTGGTCGATCAGGTATATCCCGCTGGCAGCCTTGCCCCATAGCTGGATCACGCTGAAGTCATTACGCTCTCCGGTCTTCTGCGCCGTGTCCGCATAGATCGAATAATACTCGATCGGGGGCAGGTCCTTCCACCATTTGAAGCCCTCCATGTTGAAAAGCGCGCCCTCGATCGACACTGGCCGCTGCATGTATTGGCTGGCGAACGTGTACGCGTCTGCCTTCAGCACCTCGATTTCCGCCGCGTCATGCTTCTCGCGCCAGAGCGGACCATTAGGCAGATTGTGCTTGATTGGCAGCCCGTGGGTCCACTCGACCGGGTATGGCTCGCTGTTGTCGATCAGCACCGGCAGGTTCAGGTGGTGCCACTTCTCGCCAGTCCCGCCCGTCAGTAGGTGCCCCACGAAGTCGTCGGAGTGCAGTCGCTGCATGATGACAATGATCGGCACATCGTCATGCGCCAGGCGCGACCTGAAGGTGTTGGTGGCGCGCTGGTTGACCGTCTTGCGCTTGGTCGGACTGAAGGCGTCATCTGGTTTCAGCGGGTCGTCAATGACCAGCGCCCCGGTGAAGGTCGTTCGATCCATGTAACCAGCGCGGAAGCCCGTGATAGGACCGCCAGCAGCCTTTGCCAGCATTCCCCCGCCCGCAGTCGTCTTCCACCTATCCTTGGCCTTGCTATCGACCCTGACGGCTACTTCCTGCACCGCCTGATACCCGTCGAGCGCGACCAACCCGAGCACCTTGAGGTGGTGCCGGTTTTCTGGACAGGGTGTTAAGCTACTCCTGACCTGAAGGACTGGTACGGGAATGAAGACGACGAGGAAGCGCTACGGCGCG
>NZ_JBNNOB010000017.1:0-41876 GCF_050274375.1 Sphingomonas sp. NPDC019816 | reverse complement strand
GTGCGCGGCGGCCCGGGCGGCGGCGCCGGACTGCGTCACCCATCTCCTCACCTATCTGCCGACCGTGCTGGATGCGCAGGCACCCGAGGCCAAGCGCGCGAACATGCCCGTCGGCTGGGCGAGCCCGGCCTTCGATGTGCTGCAACTGGAGGATTATGACTGGGTGACGGCGGGGGACACCGCATCGACGCGGAAGGGCGTGGCGCTGGCCGAGGCACGGCTCGGCTATCCGCCGGCGCGCCAGCATTATCTGTCGGGCTTCGTGCTGCGCCCCGATCAGCGATCGCAATGGGGCCGGATCGCCGAGGCTGCGGGGGTCGCGCGGGCACGCGGTGTCGCGGCGACCATTTTGTGGGCGATGCCGCAGGTGATGCGCGACGGCTTTGTCTGTTGGGAAGGGGGAGAGGACGCGGTGCAGGCTTTCGACGATGTGCTATTCCCGCTCGCGCTGGGGCGCGCGGCGGAGGTGACGCCGGGTTTCTCCACGGCGGTCCTGACCAGTGCGGGCGGACGCGAGGCGCGCAATGCGAGCTGGGCCGAGGCGCGCACGACCTATGATGTCGGACCCGGCATTCGTTCGGCGGCGGACATCGCCGTGCTGCTGTCCTTCTTTCGGGCACGGCTGGGCCCAGCGCGCGGCTTTCGGCTTCGCGATCCGTTCGACAGCGTCGGTACGGACGAGGCGATCGGCGTGGGCGACGGCACCACGCGCCGCTTCGCGCTGGTCCGCCATTATGGCGATCAGCGCCGCCGGATCACCCGGCCGGTGGCGGGCAGCGTGTCGGTGACGGTCGCAGGCCGGCCCGTCGCCGGTTTCGTCGTCGAACCGGGCGGGTGGCTGTTGTTCGACACGGCGCCCGCCGCCGGCGCGGCGATCGCCGCCGGCTTCGTCTTCGACGTGCCGGTGCGCTTCGCCGAGGACCGGTTGAGCGTGACGCTCGCCGGGTTCGAGGCGGGCATGGCGCCATCGGTGCCCCTGGTCGAGGTGCGCGAGGCATGAGCGCCGATAGCCTGACCGGCTGGGTCTTGTGCTGGCGGATCGCGCGGCGCGACGGGGTGACGATCGGCTTGACCGGGCATGACCGCGACCTGTGGCTGGATGGCCTGTGCTATCGCAGCGCGCCGGGCCTGACGCCGAGCGCGGTGGTACGCGGTGACGGGCTGGAGGTCGATCTGATGGAGGCGTCGGGCGCGCTGACCAGCGCGGCGATCGGCGAGCGCGACCTGCTGGCCGGCCGTTGGGATGAGGCGCGGGTCGCGGCAATCGCGGTGGACTGGACCGGACAGGAAGCGCCCGTGCCGCTGGGACACGGGACGATCGGCGCGGTACAACTGGGCGAGGGGGGCTTCACCGCCGAATTGCGCGGCGTCGGCGCGCTGCTCGATCGACCGGTGGCCGAGGAGACCGCGCCCGATTGCCGTGCGACGCTGGGCGACCGGCGATGCCGCGTGGCGATGGCGGGCCGGCGGCGGTTCGCGCGGGTCGTCGGCTGGGACGGCGAACGCCGGCTGACCGTCGACGCGGTCGAGCCGGTCGCCAATGCCTATGGTCAGGGGCGGCTGATCTGGTTCGGCGGCGCCAATACGGGGTTGGAGGCGGTGATCGACCGGTCGGACGGCGACGGGTTGTGGCTGTTCGCCGCGCCCGGCTTCGCGGTCGAGGGCGCGCCGCTGATCGAACTGGTCGAGGGATGCGACAAGCGGCTGGACACCTGTCTCGGCCGGTTCGGCAACGTCGTGAACTTTCGCGGCGAGCCCTTCCTGCCGGGGATCGACCTCCTTACCCGCTATCCCGGCGCATGAGGGCCGGGGCGATGAACGCGGTGGAGGCGGCGGCGCGTGCGCTGGTGGGCACGCGGTTCCGGTTGCACGGGCGCGATGCCGAACACGGGCTGGATTGCGTCGGGCTGGTCGCGGCGGCGACGGGGCGGGCGGCTCCGACCGGCTATGGCTGGCGCGGCGGTGATGCGGCGCGGGTGGCGGGCTTGCTCGATGCGCAATTCGCGCGCGGCGCGGACGGGCCTGGCGCGGTGCTGCTGCTGCGGGCCGGGCCGGGGCAGCTGCATCTGGCGATCCGGGTGAGCGACGGCATCGTCCATGCCGATGCCGGCCTGCGCCGCGTCGCCTGGCGGCCCGGCACGCCGCCCTGGCCGGTGCTGGGCTGTTGGAAGGGGGAGGGATGATGGCGACCTTGGTCTTGGGGACGGTGGGGCGGGCGCTGCTCGGCCCGGTGGGGGGCGCGATCGGCGCGTTGATCGGCAACCGGGTCGATCATGCGGTGCTGGGCGCACCCCGGCGGCAGGGCCCACGGCTGGTCGAACTGTCGGTGCAGACTTCCACCTACGGGACGCAGATGCCCGCCATCTTCGGCACGATGCGCGTGGCCGGGCCGGTGATCTGGGCGACCGACCTGATCGAGACGCGCGGAGCCGTGGGCGGCGGCAAGGGGCGGCCGGGCACGGAGAGCTATAGCTATGCCGCCCATTTCGCGGTCGCGCTGTCGGGTCGGGCGATCCGGCGGGTGGGGCGGATCTGGGCCGATGGCCGGCTGTTGCGCGGCGAGGGCGGCGATTTCAAGGTGTCGACCGGGTTCCGCCTGCATGTGGGCGGCGCGGACCAGCCGGTCGACCCGCTGATCGCCTCGATCGAAGGGCCGCGCGCCTCGGCCTATCGCGGCATCGCCTATGCGGTGTTCGAGGGGCTGGCGCTGGCTGAGTTCGGCAATCGCATCCCGCAACTGACCTTCGAGGTGGAGGCCGATGCCGGGCCGCTGTCGTGCGGGGCGATCGCGCGGGCCCTGTCGCCCCATGTCCGCCCCGGCGACGATGGCGTGACGGTCGCGGGCTTCGCCGCCAGTGGCGGCAGCATCGGCGCGGTCCTCGCCACGCTGGCCGACATCAGCGGCGGGCGATGGGTGGCAGAGGACGACGGCATCCGCCTGTCGGTTCCCCGCGCCGATGCGGCGCCCCGCGCAATCCGCGACGAAGGCATGGGCGCGCGGGGGCCCGGCCGGCGCGGCCAGCGCATGATCGCAGGCCAGGCCGGCCTGCCCGCCAGCGTGACGATCGCGCATTACGATCCGGCGCGCGACTACCAGATCGGGGCGCAGCGCGCGTCGCGACCCGGCGGCGTGCGGGACGAGCGACGCGATCTGGCCGCCGCGATCGATGCGACGACCGCGCGCACGCTGGCGCAGGACCGGCTGGCGCGGCTGGTCGCGGGGCGGGTGCGGCGCACCGTCACGCTGGGGCCGGAGGCGCTGGCCATCGCGCCGGGCGCAGTCGTCGTGATCGATGGTGAGCCGGGCCGCTGGCATGTCACCGAGACGGCGTGGGAGGCGATGGCGGTGCGCCTGACCTGCACGCCGCTGGCCCATGCCGCGCCGGTCATGGCCGCCTCGCCGGGCCGGATCGCGGCCGCCCCCGACCGGGTGATCGGCGCCACCCGCCTGATCGCGTTCGAGCCGCCGCCGCTCGACGACCGGCCGCTCGCCGGTCCGCGCATCGCGGTGGTCGCGGCCGGCGGCCCCGGCTGGCGGCAGGCGAGCCTGTCCTACAGCCTGGACGAGGGCGCGAGCTGGACCGCGCTGGGGACGACGGCGATGCCGGGCATGATCGGCACCCTCGTTTCGGTGAGGCCCGGCGGTGGCGCGGCGCTGCTCGACCGGCGCGGTGCGCTGGTCGTCGCGGTCGCCGGGGATCTGACGGACGCCGACCCCGCCGCCATCGATGCGGGCACCAACCTCGCCTGGCTGGGCGGCGAGCTGCTGCAATATGGGCGGGCCGAGCCGTTGGGGGACGGCCACTGGCGCCTGAGCGAATTGCGGCGCGGTCTGCGCGGAACCGAAGCGATGATTGGGCGCGCAGCGGCGGGGGACCCCTTCGTCCTGATGGAGGCGCCGGCGGTCCGCATGATCGATCTGCCGCTGACGATGCTGGACGCGCGGGTCCGGTTCCTGGCGCATGGCGTCGGGGACGGGGTCGCCGGCGTGGAAGCGATCGCGGCGGTGACCGGCCAGTCGATCCGCCCGCCATCGCCCGTCCACTGGCTGTGCCGGCGTGGGCCCGACGGGCTGGTCACCATCGGCTGGACCCGCCGCAGCCGCAGCGGCTGGCGCTGGATCGACCGGGTCGACGTGCCGCTGGTCGAAGAGGCGGAACGCTACCGCGTGACGATCGGCGACCGGGACGAGGAGGTGTCGGGACCCCGCTGGGTCGGCGCGGCGGCAGAGGGAACCAGGGTGGCGGTGCGACAGATTGGCACATGGGCCGTATCGCCGCCACTGGTCGGAATCATCGGGGGAGAAACGATATGACGGATGCCACACCGAACTGGGCGCTGCCGTTCCTGGCGGCCGGGCAGGCGCAGAAGGAAATGACGCATAACGAAGCGCTGACGCTCATCGACCTGCTCGTCCACCCTTGCGTCGAGGCGGTGGGGGTGGATGCGCCGCCCGCCGCGCCGATCGTGGGACAGGCGTGGATCGTCGGTGGGCAACCGACCGGGGCATGGACGGGGGGCGCATGGATGCTCGCCGCCTGGACCGATGGCGGCTGGCGGTTCGTGGGGCCGCGCATCGGCATGGCGGTGTGGAGCCGGGGGGATCGCCATCGTTGCGACTGGGACGGCGAGGTGTGGCGTCGCGGTTTGGTTCCGGCGCGGGAGATTCAAGTCGATGGAAAAAAGGTTGTTGGCGCGCAACAACCCGCGATCGTACCGCCATATGGTGGTCAAGTTGTTGATTCAGAAGCGCGTTTGGCGCTGGATGCGGTAATCGGCGCGTTGCGGGCGCATGGTTTGCTGGCGTCGGCTTGAGCAAAAATCTGTGCCCTTAATGCAACACCGGCGGTCTTTTGTTTTCTTGCGTGGAAACCAACGCTCCGATAGTGGGTTTGCGCTGTCCGTAGTGACAACCAAGAAAGGGGACTATGATGCGGAAGATTGCCATTGTTCTGGCACTCGCCTCCACCGCTCTGGCTTCGCCTGCCCTCGCCCGCGACAAGTCGTGGTACGTTGGCATCGAAGGCGGCGGGATGATCGTCGAAGACATCGATTATGATGTTGTCGGCACCGGCCGTACTGGCGTTGCCAGTGTCGATCACGACTATGGCTATGACGTCGACGCCGTGATGGGCTACGACTTCGGTGGTTTCCGTCTGGAAACCGAAGTCGGCTACCGTCGCGCCACCGTTGACGGCTTCAGCTCGACCGCGCTGACCAACACCGGCATCGGTACTGGCACCGTTCCGGCTGGCAACTATGACTATGCCGGCGGTTCGACCTCGGCGCTCAGCTTCATGCTGAACGGCTTGCTCGACTTCGGTGCCGATGACGGCATCCAGGGCTTTGTCGGCGGCGGTGTCGGTGTGGCTCGCGTCAAGGCGAACTACGCCCTCAACAACCGTGCGGACTTCCTGAACGACTCGGACACCGTGTTCGCGTGGCAGGCTCTGGCGGGCATCCGTGCTCCGCTGACCGACCACATCGACGCGACGCTGAAGTATCGCTTCTTCAACGCCGAGAACGTCAAGCTGGTCGATGTCGCGAACAACACGTTCGACGGCCGCTTCCGCTCGCACTCGATCCTGGGTGGCGTGGCGTACAACTTCGGCGAACCGGCTGCTCCGCCGCCGCCGCCGCCGCCGCCGCCCCCGCCGCCCCCCGCCGCCTCCTCCCCCGCCGCCCCCGCCGCCGGCTCCCGAGCCCGTGGTCTGCTCGCCGGGTCCGTTCATTGTCTTCTTCGAGTGGGACAAGTCGGACATCACCCCGGAAGCAGCGTCGATCCTCGACAACGCGATCACCCAGTACCAGAGCTGCGGCAATGCCCGCGTGATGGTCGCCGGCTTCACCGATACCTCGGGTACGCCGCGCTACAACATGGGTCTGTCGCAGCGTCGTGCCGACGCGGTGAAGGCGTACATGACGTCGCGTTCGATCCCGGACGGCTCGATCATGACCGAAGCGTTCGGCGAACAGCGCGACAAGCTGCGCGTTCAGACTGCGGACGGCGTCCGCGAGGTCCAGAACCGTCGCGTCGAAATCACCTACGGTCCGGGCGCTGGCCAGTAAGCCACGCTCAGCCAAGGCTGATTGTAGAAAGAGGGAGGTCGGCGAAAGCCGGCCTCTCTTTTTTTATGCGCTATGCCAGGACGTGCGGCTCAACGCTCGCGCGCTGCCATCCGCGTGAAGTCGGTGAGGGCGGGATCATGATGGGACATGGCCGTTGATTTAGCCTGTCGTCCAAGTGGCGAACCCGCATCGCAAGACCATCGGCGAAGCGTCGCGGACCTCCCGCCCATGATTCATCTTTTATTGGTGCCTGCCGGATAGGACATGATATTCGAGTTCTGAGGGCAACCGAATGCCGCGTGTGGCACCATATTTCAAAACGCGTGAGCCGCGTCGGCAAGTGCTGATCGCCTGCCAGATGAAGTCCGCCCAGGGATGGGGGGATGTGTGCATCCATAACGTCTCGTCGCGCGGAATGATGATCGCATCGGATGTCGCCTTGTCACCTGGCGCCTATATCGAGATCCGACGCGGTCAGCAGACGGTGATCGGGCGCGTCGTGTGGCAGCGCGAACGGTTTTCGGGTGTACGAACGCAGGACGTAATCGATGTCGAGGCCCTGTTGCGCGAACCACGCCTCCAGCAGCCAGCCCAGCGACGAAATCCCGACATGAACCCGTCGCCCGCCGCCATGCCGGCGAACGATCGGATCGCGATCGAAATCAACGCGGCGCGACGGATCGAACGCAGCCAGGCCATTTCCAGCCGACTGCAATTCAGTGCGCTGTGTCTTTTCGGGCTGGTCGCGGCGATCGCGATCGCCATGCAGGTGGCCCAGATGCTCGGCAACCCCATGCGGCAGCTGGATTCCGCCCTGTCGCTGGACAAGCCGCAGACCACCGCCCTGGTCGATTGATCCGGCCGCCCGCCTATTCCTACTGGGATAGCCGGATCGCTTGCTCCAGCCAGGCCGGACGCAACGCATCGCCCAATGCCTCGACCCGGCGATGTTCGACCATCAGCCCCAGTGCGGGATAGGTCGCGCGCGTTCGATCACCCGCTTCCCCCAGGGGAGCGACGACCAGACGGCGATTGACCTTCGCACGGTGGTGCATCCGCGCGGTGTTCTCCTGCCCGACATAACAGCCTTTGGTGAAGCTGACCCCGTTCAGTTCGCGCGCATTGCACTCCAGCCAGAGCGTCTCACCCGATCCCAGTTCGCCCACACCCTCGGTTACGCCCAGCGATAGGCGATGCGCGGTCCAGTCCGTCGCCGCCGCCCCGGCCGGTGCCAGCCAGCGCTGGCCCAGTTCCGCCAGGCGCGGATCGTCGGGCCGCCCGTCCGCCGCGCGGCTCCAATGCACCGCCAGGTTCGCGACCGGCTCGATCGTGATCGCCCGACGAAGCCGATAGAGGGTGAGCCGTTTCGCCAGCGCCTCGGCCTGGCTTGCCTCCGCGTCGATCAGGATGGCATCGCCTTGTGCCCAAAGCAGGAAATCGAACAGGGCCTTGCCCTGCGGCGTCAGCAACCCGCCCCAGCGCGGGGCCTCCGGCGTCAGGCCCATGACGTCCTGCGTCACGAGGCCTTGCAGAAAGCCACGAACGTCCTCGCCGGCGATGCGCAGCAGCGCCCGGTCGGTCAGGGTGGTCATGGTGGTCGTGGCCGGGGTGGTATCGCTCATGCCGGCAAGGTAGGAGGGCGGGACCCTATGCGAAAGGCCCGTTTGCCATGACCTTCGATCTGCTTCTCTCCGGCGGCACCGTTCACACCCCCGGCGGCCCGGTTCGCGCCGATGTCGGCGTGACAAACGGCCGGATCGTGGCGATCGGCGCGACCGGCGATGCGGGCCGCGTGATCGACTGCACCGGGCTGGACATCCTGCCCGGCGTGATCGACAGCCAGGTGCATTTCCGCGAGCCCGGCCTGATGCACAAGGAAGACCTGGCCAGTGGCAGCCGCGCGGCGGTGATGGGCGGTGTGACCGCCGTCTTCGAAATGCCCAACACCAAGCCGAACACCGATTCGGCCGACGCGATCACCGACAAGCTGACCCGCGCGAAGACCATGTATTGCGACCATGCCTTTTACGTGGGCGCCACCAATCACAATGCCCGCGACCTGGCCGAGCTGGAGCGGATGCCGGGCACGGCGGGCGTCAAGATCTTCATGGGCGCCTCGACCGGCGATCTGCTGGTGTCGGAGGATGCGCGGCTGGCCGAGGTGCTCGCCTCGGGCCATCGCCGCGTCGCCATCCATGCCGAGGACGAGGACCGGATGAACGCGCGCGCGGGTGAGCGGATCGAGGGCGATCCATCCTCGCACCCCGTCTGGCGCGATGATGAGAGCGCGCTGCTCGCCACCCGCCGTATCCTGCGGCTGGCGCGCGCGGCGAACCGCCGTATCCATATCCTGCACGTCACCACGCCCGCCGAACTGGAATATATTGCGCAGCATAAGGACATCGCGACCTGCGAGGTCACGCCGCAGCACCTGACGCTGGCGGGTGAGGAAGCCTATCCGCGCCTCGGCACGCTGGCGCAGATGAATCCGCCGATCCGCTCGGGCGCGCATCGCGACGGTCTGTGGCACTGGTTGAACCAGGGGGTGCCCGACGTCATCGGTTCGGATCATGCGCCGCACACGCTGGAGGAAAAGGCCAAGCCCTATCCGGGCAGCCCCAGCGGAATGCCGGGCGTGCAGACGCTGCTGCCGCTGCTGCTAGACCATGCTGCGCACGGCCGCCTGTCGCTCCAGCGCGTGATCGAGCTGACCAGCGCGGGGGCGCAGCGCATCTTCGGCATCGTCGGCAAGGGGCGGATCGCGGCGGGCTATGACGCCGACTTCACCATCGTCGACCTCAAGAAGCGCTGGACGATCGAGGACCGATGGCTTCAGTCCAAGTGCGGCTGGTCGCCCTTTACCGGCATGGAACTGACCGGCAAGCCGATCGGCACCATCGTGCGCGGCCAGGTGGCGATGTGGGATGACCAGCTGGCCGACGCGCCGACCGGCCAGCCGATTCGCTTCGAGGCGGTCGACTTCGGATGAGGGCAAGCCGGTGGGTGCGGGATGTCCGGGTGTACTGCCCGGTCGCGCCCGCCACACTCGCGGCGCTGATGGCCGGAAATCCGGCGGCGGTGGAGCAGGACCCCACCGCCGCTGCGCTGTTGGCTATCCTGCGCATACCACCGCTCGGGGATTTCGGGCGGTATCGCGAAGTGGTGGAACTCGGACTCGGCTATGAGGGGTTCCGGCCGGGCGAGGGGGCCGTGCCGACGCTGGGCGTGGTCGGTGAGGCGAATTGGTCACCGACCGTGATCCTGACCGCGATTTATGACGCGGCGGCGGGTGTGGAGGCGCTGACCGATGCTCTCTTGGCCACGCACCCCTGGGACGTGCCGGTCATCGCGGTGAGCGAGCCTTATCGGCTGCTGGTGCGGGGATAGGCTGGGGCGCGGGCTTCGACCTCGCTCAGGCTGAACGGCTGTTTGAGCGTAGCGCCAATCCCAAGCTCCGTTCAACCTAAGCGAAGTCGAAGGCCAAAGGAATTCCTCGGCCCCGAAACCTCAAAACGGCAACCAGCGCGCCTTATGCGTGAAATTCATATACCCGACATTCACGCCCGCGCGCCAACCGACGCCCAGCCGCACCGGGATCAGCACGACATTGCCGCGCCGCAGATAGGTCGCTGCGAACCCGCCCACGAAATACAGCCGCCCTTCGGCCGCCGGGAAGCGATGGAACAGCTCCTCGGTGTCGTAAAGATTATAGACCAGCACGAACACCTTGTTCGCATCGCCGCCGATGTCGAAGCCCAGCGACGGCCCGGTCCAGTACACCGGCATCTGCCCCTCGACCTTGTGAGTCATGATGCCCGAGCCATAGCGCAGCCCCACGACGAACGCGCCCGAGGCTTCGCGCCCGGCGATATAGGCATTGGGGCGTCCTTGTTCGCGCAGGATGCGCTCGATCATGCCGGCCAGGCCCTCGGCGCCCTTGCCGAACACGCCTTCACCCGCCGCCAGCAGGTCGTCGCGTTCGAACGTGTCGGCGGCCTGGCTGGTCTGCGTCGCACGGCTTTCCGGCGTCACCGGGGTGGTCGTGACGGGGGGCGGCGTATCGGTCTGGACGGGCGCGGGCGGGTATGACGGGGTGGGATTGGCCGGCGTCGACTGGCGCGGGGCGGGGCGCGACGGCTGGGTGCCCAGATCGCTGTCGATCCCCTGATTGGGGTCGATCGTGCGCACCTGGGCCAGAGCCGGCGCGGTCGCCGCCCCCGCGATCGACAGGCCGCAGAGAACCGACAGACCCAGACTGACCAAACGCATGTACTCAACTCCCCCGGCGGACCGACGATGCGACGTTAACCAGCCGCCGCCTTGCAGTGTAATGAATGACCCGCCCGGCTCTAGCCAATTTTCTGCATAAAATCGCGTCCATCCCTAGTTGATTGCCTCCCCCGGCCCCGCTATAGCCGCACCTCGCCGCAACCGGAGACGTGGGTGAGTGGCTGAAACCAACGCTTTGCTAAAGCGTCGTACGGGAAACCGTACCGAGGGTTCGAATCCCTCCGTCTCCGCCAATTCTACAACGAAATTAATCACTTGGCGCCGTTGGTGCGGTCGCGGCCAACATCCCGGCCATCTTTGTGGCCACAGGTTTTGGGGCCGGTTTCGCTCGAATTTTGCGCCATCATTTTTTCTGCACCCTCAAGCCGAACGCGGATCGCATTCTAGGGGTATGGTGGGCTTGCGCAGAACGAAGCAGGAACGATATAGAAGCCGAAGCGCGATTCGTGGGACGAGCCGTATGCCTAGCCCGAAGTGCCCGCAGGCGCGTTGCTCGCTCATTAGCGTTGCACCGAATTGCAAATGTCTGCCAAACTCAACCGATTGGGGGAGTTGACGCAGAATGGCTAGCGCAATTGGACTTCGCGGGTATCTGATAACGGCGCACAAGAAGGGTGAGCGTGCGCTGCTGCCATTCGACTCTGGCGAACTGAAGGTGTCGCCGCCGCAATTTTTCACGAATTTTGTCGGAGCGCATAACGCGCCCATTCAGCACGCCGAGAAGGAGCGTAGCTGGTATTTCGAAGAGCGCGAAGAGGATGGCCTCGGCAACAGCAAAGGCCATACGCATTATGGCACGTTCGGCTTCGAAAGCAATTTTGTTGATCGGAAAACGAAGGCCAAAAACTATCGTCGCAAGGTCGATGACATTGAAGAAATTCCGCTCTTTTACGAGTTTTGGTACCCGGAAGATAAGGACTTCTGCTTCGCAGCTTTTCAGTCTTTTCAAGGACGATCCTGCATCGGCCTCGTTATGGATCAAGCGCAGGAGGAATTCTCCGCAGCCAATCCGGGATGCATACTGAAGTATCAGAAGCTTCTGCCAAGCGAAGGCAGCAGCCTCTACGGGAAAGCGCCTGTGAAGCGACTTCGCCTGATAAGAAGTATCAGAAGCTTCTGCCAAGCGAAGGCAGCAGCCTCTACGGGAAAGCGCCTGTGAAGCGACTTCGCCTGATAAAGCGCAATGCACCGCAGGACGTTACCGATCGATACCTTGGGAGGCGCGTGCCCGATAAGGTGAACTTCGAAGTTCGGCTTTCAACTAATCGAAACAAAATCCTCGGATCGTTCGGAGAAGTCACGGGCGCATTAAGGAAAAGTGACGCAGGACTAGTGCTGCACGACGGTATCGAATTCAGCGAAGTGTATGCCGATGTTAAGATCGGTGGCAAGTATCGCCCTGTGGGCGTCTTCGGTAGCGACTCGAATGCTGGCGTGATCGATATTACCGAAGACATTGTTCGTGGCGCAGATGGCCATCCGACTTATGAGTCCTTGACTAAGCAGTGCGATACTATATTAGTAGACTTCTACGAAGTGCTGACTAATAAGAAACAATGAAGATAAATGTAGCCTCGATCGTTCGGGATCACTTCGAGACCCTTTACGATGGTAGAAGCAACCGCACTTCTGTCGCAGACCTTCTGCTGTTCTACGTTGCTCCTTCCATTGCGGCTAGCGCGGCATTTTTTATCGGGCTTAGCCTGCGCGCTGATGCCTACAATATTTCGATTACGTTCTTCGGCATCTTCATTGCCCTTATCTTGAACATTCAGGTGGCGATGTTCTCAATATTCCAGCGGAAATGGGAGTTGCCGTCCGACAAACGTATCGCCGCTTCGATGGCCGATACACTTGCGGATCGAAAAAAACTTCTGATCGAACTTAATGCCAATCTGTCCTATCTAATTCTTGTTTGTTGCGCTGCCCTTGTCCTATCACTGCTTTCATTCATAAAGCAGTTCAATAGCGACGTTGTTCCAGCGGTTATGGTGTTCCTCTACGGACACTTCCTGTTGACGCTCCTAATGGTCGTGAAGCGCGCTCATGCGCTCTTCCATAAGGAATATCACGACAGTCCGAATTGAAATGCAATGGCGGATATAGGTTCCGCCTAGAATGCCGACAACTAGTTGACTTTGCTGTGTATCTTTGAGCCGAAATTGGGTTCGGACATCAATGCGGCCAACATCCATGCGAAATCATCCCCCGGCGCGTCGGGCGTGGGCATTACACGTGCGCCGAGGGATGACGCCCGCCGTCGCGAGGCGACGGGCTGGCAGACGCGGCTAGGGGGCTATGGCAGGCAGCCTATCCGGGATACACCATGACCGTTTTAGCTGATGCGGGAAAAGGAGATCGCTACCTTGATCCTGGCACTTGCGTCCGGCTTGACAGCTTGGTCAACGACGATGACCAGGCCACCTCCGAGTTCGGCGTGGTGGTCCATTGCTGGCTCGAGGCGGGGATCGGAATGTTTGACTGCTACGTCGCATTTTTCGGCGGCGAACTGCCAGTCGCAGAACTCGCTGAAGCGCCGTACGTGCTTCGATATGGTGCGACCTCGCTGACCGTGCTCCGGGACGCAAGTTAAAGCCAACTTCCGCTAGCGCCCGAGAACCGGACGTTGCCTTTTCAACCGCAGCCCACATGATAGCCCCATATCAAGCGAGGCGTGTCGTCATGTCATTATGGAAATGGCTCATTCTGGCGATTGCCGCTCCAGCAATGGCCAACTCGCCACCGGTGCCCCTCGCGGAGGGGCCGTTCGAAAGTATTGTTAAAGCGGCGCGGGCGGCACGGAACTGCGGAATTGTTGAGCTGCGCCTTGAAGTCCGTCCCGGAACTACGCGGATGTTCTATGCGGGAGACCCGCAACCCGGTCGAGGGAAAAGCGACCTGATATGCCTTGCGAATTGGCAGCGGAAAAATGCCGCACGACTTAATTTAGCGGCCGAATGGTTTGCTTATGACTACGGTCCTCGACCGCCTGTCGAATGACCGCTTCCCACCCATCTCCGCCGTTCCGAGTGGCCAAGCGGCTCGCTCAAGCCGCCAATCCGCTTATATGAACGAGCGGCAGCTTTCGGGAAGCGAGGAAGCACGTGCGAACGACCGCAATTGGGTCAAGGGACCGACGAGTTTCGCGATTTGTCATATGCGGTTACTGCCTCTGCCATCGTCTGCTCATGATCCAGCGCCCAAGAACACAGCGCTTCGAAGGGTTCGCGAAGCGAGTGGCCTAGAGACGTGATCGTATAGACGACACCGATCGGGGTAGTTGGGATCACAGTGCGCGTGATCAGTCCATGGCGTTCCAGGCGCTTCAGTGCATCGGCGAGCGACTTGTGGGTGATGCCGTCGAGCCGTCGCTTGATCTCGTTGAAGCGTGCTGGTTGAGGGCACAGCACCGTCAGTATCATGATCGTCCATTTGTCTGCGATCTTGTCCAGCACTGGGCGGATACGAGGCACGTCTATCATCGCCTTGCACGACAGGGCCTGCAGGTCGGTATCGCTCGCCATATCTACGCTACTCCGAGTGCGTTCTTGATAGCAGATATGCTTCGTATATCTGGTTCGCCATCTCGAATGAAAGGGCTGAAGATGGCAAGAATGGCAGGCAAGGTCGCGCTGGTAGTCGGTGGGGCGAAAGGAATTGGTCTGGCGACCGCCCGCAGGCTGGCGAAGGAAGGGGCCACGGTCATTCTGACCGGACGTCGGTCGCACGAGGTTGCCGCCGCGGCTGAGAGTATCGGTCCATCCGCGCACGGCGTCGAAGCCGACGCGGCGTCCCAAGGCGATCTTGAGCAAGTCGTGGTCGAGGCCAAGCGTCTGCATGGTCGCATTGACGCGCTGTTGCTTAACGCCGGATTGTCGGAGCCGGCAACGATCGTCGAGGAAACTGGTGAGCATTTCGACCGGCACTTCGCCGTCAACGTGCGCGGCGCGCTGTTTGGGATCCAGGCGGCGCTGCCCGTGCTCAGCGACGGAGCATCGGTGGTGCTGGTCGGCTCGATCGCCGACGTGATGGGCGTGACGCCGTTCAGTACTTACGGAGCGACCAAGGCGGCACTGCGCTCCTACGCGCGCAGCTGGGCGGCGGAGCTGGCGCCGCGACGCATCCGCGTCAACGTCGTCGCGCCGGGACCGACCGATACGGACATGATGGCTGCGGTATCCGAGGAGATGCGGCAGATGCTCATCGCGCCAATTCCGCTCGGCCGCATGGCGCGCGCCGACGAGGTTGCCACCGCTGCCGTCTTCCTCCTCAGCGACGAAGCCAGCTTTATTACAGGTGCCGAACTTTGCGTCGATGGCGGCATGCGACAGGTGTAGCCAGATGAACGGGCGGCGCCTGACGCGCGGATCGGCTAGACCGCGCGATAAGCGTCGCCCGTCTTGAGTAAGCAGCGTTTTCGGCCGATCCGCCCGAAAACGCTTAGGGAAAAACGGCTCGCATACCTGAATGACTGACTGAAGTGGGACGGCAAGGAACTAGCCGCGAATGTCTGAATAAGGGTCCGATCAACTGGAAGCAGCTCCCTCTAGCGCATTTCGGCCTGACCTTATCGCTCACAAAGCGTGATCGCTTTCTCGTTAGCGAAACGTATTCTACGTCCCCGACTGCCTTGATCGTAGTATGATCGGCCGATCTTTATAAGCGCATACGGAATAGCTTGGCGGCCGCAGTAGTAATATGTCCGGGTGCTATGGGGCGGATGCCGTGGCGTTCATATGACGAACGACGTCTGTTTCTGTTTATTTCTCATTGAAGTCGTTCTGCATCTGGCTCCAAACTCATTGATTTGCGTTAGCGTCATCAGGTTCTGGCACACGGCCAAGCCCGAACAGGGGGATGCGCATATGGATCAAACCGCCTTCATGATCGGCTTTACGGTCATGTCGCTCGCCTCGCTGGCGATCTACGCGAAGGGGAGCAAGGCGCCCCCATCACGTCATCACACGCTTCTTCACGCAGCCGTGCCGTTCATCGCGGCGACGGCCTATCTGGCTATGGCTTTCGGCATCGGCACCCTCGTCAAAGCCGATGGCTCTGCGACATATTTTGCTCGCTACGCAGACTGGACCTTCACGACGCCGATCCTGCTGTCGAGTCTGGTGCTCCTGGCTTTCCACGAGCGCGGCAAGACAGGCGAGGTCGGGGGCTATCTGACCTCAATCATCGTTCTCGACGTGCTGATGGTCGAAACCGGTCTGATCTCGTCGCTGGCAGAAGCACCTTTGGTCAAGTGGGTCTGGTTCCTGTGGTCCTGTGTCGCCTTCTTCGGCGTCTTGTACCTGCTTTGGGGGCCGCTGCGGGCGATGGCGACCGAGCGCGGTGGTGCGCTGGGTGAGGCCTATAGCAAGAACATCGTTTTCCTGACGGCCGTCTGGTTCCTCTACCCGCTCGTCTTCCTGATCGGTCCCGAGGGCCTGAAGATCATTACCGATCCGGCATCGGTCTGGGCGATCCTCATCATGGATATCGTCGCCAAGGTGATCTACGCCTTCTACGCGGCGAGCAACCTCGACAAGGCGCTGCACGAACACGAACGCCGTTCGTGAATCGCGCCATCGCTCTGTTGGTCGTGGGAGGGGCGTTCGCCGCCTCCGCTGCCTTGCCGGTTCAGCTGGCCTTTGCGATTCTAGGCATCGGTGTCGTGGGCATGCTCCACGGCGCCGGTGACCTCGCTGTCGTTCCGAAAGGACGGTGGCCCTTATTTCTGGCCGCTTACGGGCTGGTCTCACTGTCGACCCTGATCTGGTGGATCAGCGATCCGGCGATTGCACTGCCAGCCTTCCTGCTGGCGTCTGCGATCCATTTCGGCATCGAGGATGCTCGCGATGGAACACTGGCCGAGCGACTTGCCCGAGGCTTGGCCCTGATCCTGGCGCCAGCGACGCTGAATCGTGCGAATTACGCAAGCCTGCTGGGCCTGGCAGGTGGTTCGGCGTCTACGTTGGCCGCATTGATCCCCGTGCTCGCCATCATCGGCGGTCTCGCTGGGACGGCTTTGTTGCTGCTCGCCGGGCGTCGGCGCGATCTTCACCTTGCATTGGGCACTGACGCGCTGTTGCTACTGCCCCCACTCATCGGCTTCACGATCGGCTTTCTGGTGCTGCATGCCTTGCCGCAAACCAAGGAGCGTCGCGACCGGCTGGGGTGCAACAGCACCTTGGTCTACCTGAAGACGGTGATGCCGATCTTCGTCGCTGCCGTGCTCCTGGCCGGCGTTGCCGCAGGGTTGCTGCTGCAGTTCGATCCGAGCGGCGTCCGCGGCCTGTTTGCCGGGATTGCGGCACTC
This sequence comes from Sphingomonas sp. NPDC019816, assembly GCF_050274375.1. Taxonomy (NCBI): domain Bacteria; kingdom Pseudomonadati; phylum Pseudomonadota; class Alphaproteobacteria; order Sphingomonadales; family Sphingomonadaceae; genus Sphingomonas; species Sphingomonas sp. NPDC019816. The sequence continues at coordinate 25,210 of NZ_JBNNOB010000017.1, read as the reverse complement.
GCCGTTCCTCATCTTCTGGTTACACCCTGGTTCGAGGCCCGGTTGCCGCTTTCAGCGTTGCCGGCTTCGCCAGGCATCGAAGCGCGGCGGGTAAACGCATGATGCCCGTCATCACGCGTCCATATCGGAGGAGCCTTTATGAGCCCCGTTGACCTCCTGCCCGGCCATCTGCTTCGGCGTCCCGGCGCCATCAAGCATGCCGACAACTTCCCAGGCTGTCAGACCGATGACCCCCGGCTTGCCGAGGTGCTATCGCCGGACGCGACCTTGCTCATACTGCACGAAGGGACAGTCCATGCCGAGGGACCGGCATGGCAGGCGTCGCACGGCCGTCTCCTCTTTTCCGACGTCTCCAACCGGCGGCTGAACGCATGGTATGAAGATGACGGTCGTGTCGAGGTCGTGATCGACGCAACCTGGTTCATGAACGGTAATGCTGTCGCGCCCGATGGGGCGGTTTGGCATTGCGAACACGGTCGTCGTTGTATCAGCCGTTCCTCCGCTGACCTGATGGGTGATCCTGAACCGGTCATCACGCACTTTCAGGGCAAGCGCCTCAACTCGCCCAACGACGTGACGATAGCACCCGACGGATCGATCTGGTTCACCGATCCGATCTTCGGCATCGTCATGCCGAGTCAGGGCGCGCTCGCCGAGCCCGAGCTCGATCACCGCAGCGTCTACCGGTTCGATCCCGCAAATGGCGAACTGACAAGGGTCGCCGACTTCGAACAGCCCAACGGCGTCGCGCTGTCTGCCGATGGCGGGACGCTGTACGTATCGGACACGTCACTGTCGCTCGGCGAGGTGCCCGGCTTCACGGCGGGCGCGAAGCACGAGGTGGTGCGCTTCCGCCATCAGCCGGACGGTAGCTGGGGGGAGCAAACACGCTTCTGCCGAACAGATCACGGCTATCCTGACGGGTTCACCACGGACTCACGCGGTTGGTTGTGGGTGAGTGCAGCCGACGGTGTTCACGTCTGGTCCGCCGATGGCGAGAAACTCGGGTTCGTGCCGGTCGACGCGACTGTCTCCAATCTATGCTTCGGCGGCTCTGACGGGCGACGCCTTTTCATTGCGGCGGGAAGCCGCTTGCTCGCACTCGATCTGAAGGTTGATGCATGACCTCTCCTGTTGCAGACTATGCCCTGATCGGCGACGGGCGCACCGCGGCCATGGTTGCCCGCAACGGTTCGATCGATTTCCTGTGCCTGCCGAATTTCGACAGCGACGCATGCTTTGCAGCCATGCTTGGCGATCAGAGCAACGGCTGCTGGCAGATCGCCCCAACCGGCTTCGTGACCGCCGTGGAGCGCCGCTATCGCGGCGACACGTTGATCCTCGAGACCGATCATTCGACGGAAAGTGGCGCGGTTCGGGTCACCGACTTCATGCCGTGGCATGACGGCGAACCGATGGTCGTGCGGGTGGTAGAGGGTCTGTCGGGCGAGGTCGAGATGGCCAGTCTGCTCCGCCCCCGCTTCGACTATGGCCGCGTGCCGCCATGGATGCGGCCGTTCGACGGTGGCCTGTGCGCCGACGCGGGGTCCCATCAGCTCGTCCTGCATGCTCCTTGTGCGCTTGAGGCCGTTGACGGCGATGCGCGCGCGACCTTCCGCGTGAAGAAGGGGGAGCGGCTCGTCTTCGCACTCTCCTACGCACCCTCCTATGCCGAGCTGCCCAAGAAGCCGGACACGACGAGGCTGCTGAAGCAGACCGACAAGGCATGGCATGACTGGATCGCACGCTTCGATGCACCCGATCGCTGGGGTGCGCCGCTCAAGCGTTCGCTTCTGACACTCAAGGCGCTCATTGACCGGCGAACCGGCGGGTTGGTCGCTGCGGCCACGATGGCTCTACCCGAGGTGCCGGGTGGCGCAATGAACTGGGATTACCGCTACTGCTGGCTGCGCGATGCAACCTTCACGCTGACCGCACTGCTGAATGCCGGCTTCGGTGACGAGGCGGTCCGCTGGCGGGACTGGATCCTGCGCGCGATTGCGGGTGATCCGAACGACATGCGCATCATGTACCGGATCGATGGTGGGCGTCGATTGCAGGAATATGAGGCGACATGGCTGAAGGGCCACGGCGGTGCGAAGCCGGTCCTGATCGGCAATGCCGCCTCGGACCAGACCCAGCTCGACGTCTATGGCGAGTTGATCGACAGCTTCCACGTTGGCGCCCGTGCCGGCGTGGAGCGCACACCGCGCGACATCGCGGTGGAGATCGCGCTGATCGAATATCTTGAGGGTGCCTGGGACAAGCCTGGTGCCGACATCTGGGAGAGCCGCGGCGATCCGGGCTGCTATACCTATTCGCAGGCGATGGCATGGGTCGGCATCAATCATTTCGTCGAGAGCGACGTGATGCGTGCGGCGGCCGGCGATGAACTGGTTGGACGCATGCGTGGCTTAAGGACACAGATCCACCAGACCGTATGCGAGCGGGGCTATTCTTCCAGCCTCGGCCACTTCGTGCAGCGCTATGACGGCGAGGCGCTCGATGCCTCGCTACTCCTGCTGCCTCTCGTCGGATTCCTGTCCGCCGACGACCCGCGTATCGCCGGCACGATCTCAGCTGTGGAGCGCGAGTTGATGGAAGGCGGGCTAGTTCGGCGCAAGGCGGCGAAGGGCGACGGTCACGATGAAGGTGCGTTCCTTGCCTGCTCGTGCTGGCTCGCCGACTGCATGGCGATGCAGGGGCGGCGCGACGAGGCAGCGACCATGCTCGACCGGGTGATCGGCCTTGGTAACGATGTCGGCCTGCTAAGTGAGGAGTTCCACGTCCCCACGCGCCAGTTGATCGGCAATGTGCCGCAGGCGCTGACCCATCTGGGCGTGGTCAATACGGCCCTCTTCCTGTCACGGCCGGTGGTGCAGCGCGGCGCGGTGTGATCAATTGCCGGTCTGATGCAGGTGCCCGTCCGGATCCCGCAGCAGCGCCGGCGGGCCGTGATGCCAGACGATCCGCGTCGCTGCGACATCGTTGACCGCAACGGGCTCGGACGATGCGCCGGATCGTCGATGATAGTGCAGCAGCTCGACATGGGGAGGCGCAGCGGCTGGCATCATCGGCACCACATCGGCGACGGGGCTTTCCAGACCGTCGAGCGCCGCCTGCTCGCTCCCTTGATTGAGCGTGGCGTCACCGCGGCTTAGGCCGTGAGCGGTGTAGAAGGCTTCGCTGGCGGCCCGGTCGCTGACGACAATGGCGCTATGATCGATGCCGAGCATTCCGCGGCCACCCCAACCCTTCTCCAGTGCGTTGGGGAAGCTGAGCAGTTCGAGCGGGTGTCCTTCCGGATCACGAAACTTAACGGCGGTGACACCGCCCGAGGACCTGGGCAGGGTAACCGGCCCCGCATCACTGATCAGGGTCGCACCGGCCGACAGCGCGCGGGACCAGGCGGTCTCCGCATCATCGGTGACGAGCGCGAGATGCTGGAAGCAGATCGAGGCGGCGTCTGCGCCGTTGGGGTAGGCGCGGCCAGACTGATCGTAACAGTCCAGTTCCACTGCAGCTTTCCCCAGCCGCATCGGCCAGCGTGTTCCCACGCCCGCGATTCCAAGCATGGTCATCTCGTCTGCACCGATGGGGTGCGGATCGATGATAGTGAAGCCCAGCGCCGCGTAGAAGGCGACGAGCAGCTCGGGCTGCTGCGTCACCAGCCGGAACGCCGCGATGCGACCGAGAGTCACTGGAGCTCGCACGGTCCGACCGGGTCACGGTGCAGTTGCACGGTCATCAGGCGGCACGGCTCGTCGCCGATCGTGCCCGACTTGTGCCCCTTCTTGCCGTCCTTCTCGACGCAATTCTGGTCACCGCCGAACGAGAATTCACCCGGGCCCTGCTCGATGCGCGTGCCGTCCATGGCCTCGATCCACCAGCGTCCCGACAGAACGACGATCCACTGTGGGGCTGGGTTCTCGTGCCAGTCGCCGACCCAGCCAACCGGCTGTACGGTGAAGACGACCGTCGCTTCGCCGCGCTCCATCTTGTCATTCCACTGCGGATCAGCGTCTCCGACGCCTTTCAGCTCGTAATTCTCCAGCGCGCATTCGCGAAAGCGGCTGACGCCGTTCTCGTCGGTGTAGAGATGCTGGTAGGGCACGGATGGTTTGGGGCCGGCATCGGACATGAGATCATCTCCCATAAGGGTGGCTGGAGGCGAAGGGCGCATCGAGGAAGGGCTGGAGCCCGGAACCGTCAGTGCCGACGATGAGGAGGAGAAAGCCTGCGCCGAGCGACAGGTTCTTGAGGAAGTCCCAGAACAGGGTCCGTCCCTTGCCGCCGGGATCAGCGAAAAAGTCGCCCGGTTTCCAGAACTGCTTGTAGAGGACCGCCGTCAGGGCGCAGTAGCCTGCAACGACGAAGGCGGCAGCGCGGTCGGCGATGCCAAGCACGATGGCGCCGCAGCAGATGATCTCGATAAAAAGACCGACGATCAGGACCAAGATCGCGAGCCAGCGTGGCGAGAAGACTTGCTGCGCCTGTTTCACAGCGTGATCGAATGAGAAGATCTTGTCGAGCGCGCTGAACGGCAAGAACAGCATGACGATGCCGTAACGCACGATCAGCGCGGCGACGGCTGCGGTCGTCACAGCCGGGCCTCGATGATGCTGGCGACGCGAAGCGCATTGGCGATGATCGTCAGCGTGGGGTTCACCGCGCCGATCGAGGGGAAGAAGCTGGCGTCGGTGATGTAGAGATTATCGACCTCGTGCGCGCGACAGTCGAGGTTGAGGACCGAGGTGGCCGGATCGGTGCCGAAGCGACAGGTGCCCGCCTGATGTGCGGTGCCGGACAGCGGAATGTCCTTGCCTAGGTAGAGCGAACGCTCGATCAGCATGGCAGGCCAACCAATATCGGACAGCACCTGCTCCAGCTTGGCCTTCAGCCGCTTGAGCGACTCTTCGTTGGTCTCGGTCACGTCGAGATGGACCTGACCATCCTGATAATAGACCCGGTTCTCCGGGATCGGCAGATCCTCGGTCTGGAGCCAGAAATCCATCGAGTGCCGCGCCATCTCGGCAAAGGGCATGTCGGGCAGATGCTTCATGAGCGCAGCCATTGGTGCCTCACCCTTGATCTGGTCGGCATGGCTGGTGGCGCACATCTGGATGAGGCCGAGCGGGTGCGGATAGTCGGGATCGCCGCTGTCGAAGTAGAAGTCGCTGAGCGCCAACGTCTTCTGGAACACGGTCTCGTTGACGTGTTTCATTACCGCCATGACGATCGACATCTCGTGGCGCATATAGTTGCGGCCGACCTGATCCGATCCGTTGGCAAGGCCATTCGGGTGCTGCGCGTTGGCGGAGCGCAGGAGCAGCAGCGCGGAAGACAGCGACCCGCAGGCGACGACGACCGTATCCGCGCTGTAGCGCTCCTGTCGGCCGTCACGCTGAACGAGGATCGATTCCACCCGGCGTCCGCTGGCATCCGTATCGAGCCGCTCAGCATAGGCACCGGTCAGCAACGTCACGTTGGGATAATCGCGCAAGGTCGGGTCGACGCACATCACCTGCGCGTCCGCCTTGCCGTTCAGCAGGCATGGAAAACCGTCGAAATAGGAGCAGCGCATGCACACGCTGGTGGGCGTCGCAAAGCCATCCTCCTTTTGGTCGAGGAGGATGCCGAGCGGCAGGTGGAATGGGTGAAGCCCTAATGCGGTCAGCTTGTCGGACAGCTCCTGCACCTTGGGCTCATGCTTGACCGGCACGAAGGGGTAAGCGGTGCTACCGGGGTCGAGCGGATCCTCACCGCGTCGGCCGTGGACGTGGAACAGAGCTTCCGCCTCGTCGTACCACGGCGCGAAATCCTGATAGGACAGCGGCCAGGCAGGAGACACACCGCCGGCATGCTCGACCTCGTCGAAGTCGCGCTCGCGCAGGCGAAACAGGGCCGAGCCGTAGACCTTGGAATTTCCACCCACGTTGTAATGGAGCTGCGGCGCGAAGGTGCCGCCATCCTTGTTCACCCACTTCTCGTCGGCCTGATACTTGCCCTCGACGAAGACAGCCTGACCGCTCCAGTTCGCTTCCTCCCGCGGCAGATAGTCACCGCGCTCGAGGATCAGGATACGTTTGCCGGTAGGTGCCAACCGCTGCGCAAGCGCTGCACCGCCAGGGCCGCTGCCGATCACGATGAGGTCGTAGTGCGTGTTCTCAGCCATCTGTGAATCCGCTGCGAAGTGATGCCATCATGGCAAAAGCCGGAACCCCGTCGATCGAGCGCTGTTCCCAACTTCGATCAATCAGGAGCCAGGCATGAGCAAAGTCGTTGTCGTCACCGGGGCCGGGGCAGGAGTAGGGCGTGCAACCGCCGAAAAGTTCGCGAGCGAAGGCTATGACGTCGCGTTGCTGTCACGCGATCCCGATCGGCTGGAGCGCGCAGCAGAGCAACTGCGCCGGTACGGCGTTCGTGCTTTGCCGATCCCGACGGATGTCGCCGATGCAGCAGCGGTCGAGGCGGCAGCCGATCGCACCGAGCGTGAGCTTGGGCCAATCGACGTATGGGTGAACGTCGCCATGGCGACCGTCTTTGCGCCCGTCGCCAAGCTGACGCCCGAGGAAGTCGAGCGTGGCACCAAGGTCACCTATCTCGGCCAGGTCCATGGCATGATGAGTGCATTGAAGCGGATGCGGACGCGCCGTGGCACGATCGTCAACGTCGGCTCCGCCCTCGCCTACCGATCGGTGCCGCTGCAATCGGTGTACTGCGGGGCGAAGGCAGCGATCCGGGGGTTCACGGACTCGCTGCGTTCCGAGATCATCCACGACAAGATCGACGTACACCTGACGGTGGTCGACCTGCCAGCGGTCAACACGCCCCAGTTCGACTGGGCCTTGAATAAAATGGGCAAGAAGGCACGCCCCGTCGCACCAATCTTCGAGCCAGAGGTTCCGGCGCGGGCGATCTTTTATGCCGCCACCCACAAGCGCCGTGACGTGTGGCTGGGTTTCTCGTCGGTGAAGGCGATCCTCGGCAATCGTGTCGCGCCGGGGCTGATCGACCGCTACCTCGCCAAGGCCGGCTACAAGGGGCAGTTGACGGACGAGCCGTTGCCCACAAATGCGCCATCTAATTTATTCGAGCCGGTACCCGGCGACTATGACGCGCATGGACGCTTCGACGACAGCTCGCGGCGTCGGAGCATGGAGTTCTTCACCGACCGCCACCGGACGGCATTCTATGCCCTCGGTGTAGCTGGACTAGGCTATCTGGCGCACCGCGCAGCCAAGCGACTGGATGTCTGACGCAGGCAGGGAAGATCAGCGTTTCAGGACGGTGATCTTCCCACTTGGCTCGAGCGTGACCTGGCATGCGTCGTTCACGCTCGACACTCCAGACTGACGCAGTGCTTCGTCAAGGTCCGCCTCGGACACGGAGTGACGCAGGCGGGTGCCATGATCGGCCTTACCCTCCTTGAAGATCGTGATGGCCTGCCCTTCGAGGAGGCGGGACATGGCGGGGAAGCGGGCCGCCAGATGCGCCAGCAGCCAGTGAAGAAGCAGGAATACGGTGGTAGCCGCAAGGGTGCCGAGCAGCGGTGCACTTCCGGTCAGCGCCCGGCTGAGGTTCGATCCCATCACGATCGACACGACGATATCGAGTGCCGACCATTTTCCGAAGATGCGCCGGCCGACCACGCGAACCGTCAACAGGCCGTAGGCGAGCACCAGCACCGCACGCGCACATTCCTGCGCGACGCTTAGGTCCTTGCCGCTGCCGAAGATCGAGGCGCAGGTGGTTGCGATTCCCTCCATCGCTACATCATCCGGTCGCGCAGGTTGAACATGATGACCAGCGTGCCCGCCACCATCAGCGTGACGATGAGGCTCGCGAACAGCACTAATAGCAGGTCGTCGCGTGACGACTTGGCGAGGCTGATGTGGAGGAAGCAGCGGAACTGCACGATCGCCTGCACGAGGGCCAGGCCCAGGATGATCCCGAATGTCGTGCCGGCCGCAGCCAGTGGCCATTTAACGACCGCGAAAGCGGCAAGCGTCAGCGCCAAGGCCAGTGCATAGCCGATCAGATACGTCCGGGTTTCGCGACGACGCTCGTTCACAGCACGTGCCCTTGAAGATAGACGACGGTCAGGATGGCGATCCAAATCACATCGAGGAAATGCCAGAACAGGCTGAGGCGCAGGATGTTGATCTTGACCCGCGTGTCGAAGCCGTACGCGAGGACCTGCCCGCCCATGACCAGCATCCAGATGCATCCCGCCAAGACGTGCAGCCCGTGGAGCGGCACCAGCGCGAAGAACGCCGACAGGAAGGCGCTTCGCGTGGGGTAGGCGCCATCCGAGAACATCGTGCTGAAGTCATGCATCTCCATCGCAAGGAAGGCGACGCCGAGGATGAAGGTGATGCCCATCCAGGCAAAGACGGGGCGCCGCGCGGCGTCATATTTCATGGCAAGTACCGCCAGCCCCATCGTCAGGCTGCTGGTCAAGAGGAGCAGCGTCTCGGCAAAGGCGCTGCCAAGCTTGAACTCGCTCGCCGGGGTTGGGCCGCCCGCCGTCGCCGCCACGGCGGTGCCGTAGACGGCGAAGAGCAATGCGAAGATGATCGCATCACTCATCAGGAACATCCAGAAGCCGAAGATGCCGCTCTCGGCATTGGCGTTCGGATGCTGCTCGGTGCCGCCCAGATTGATGCCGGCGTGGCGAAGCAAAGGCTGGGTCATGCCGGGATCTCCGCAAGGCCGGTATTGCGATGCGTCAGCTCCAGCGGACGCGGCGTTGGATCAGCCGCATCGATCGCTGCGTGCCAGCGATGCTCGGTCTTGGTAACTTCGGCCGCAGAAATGCTACGGTCGCTGTCACGCACGAAACTGCGCAGGATGAGCGCCGAGACGACAGCCTGCATCGAGAGGCCGGCCAGCCACCACATATGCCAGACGAGGCCAAAGGCGGCCGCCGTCGCACCGACGCCGATCATCAATCCGGTAATGCTGTTCTTGGGCACGGTGATGGCGCTGTAATGGGCATGGCGCTCATAATACCCGTCCTTGCGCTTTCCATCATAGAATGGATCGCGCCCCCCGACATGGGGGATGATGGCGAAGTTGTATTCCGGAGGCGGTGCCGAAGTCGACCATTCCAGTCCGCGACCATCCCAGGGGTCGCCGGCGAACACCCGGTTCTCCTCCCGCTCACGGATGCTGACGACCAGCTGGACGACCAGCGCGGCCAGTGCCGCCAGCAGGATCAGTGCGCCAAAGCCGGCGACGTAGAGCCAGGGCCGAAATTCAGGCTGGAAGATTTCGTGCGTCCGCCGTGCCATTCCGCTGGCGCCGAGCACGTAGAGCGGCATGAAGGCGAGGTAGAAGCCTGCGACCCAGCACCCGAACGACACCCGGCCCCAGCGCTCGTTCAGCCGGAACCCGAAGGCCTTGGGGAACCAGTAGGTATAGCCTGCGAGCATGCCGTAGAGCAGGCCAGGGATCAGCATATTGTGGAAGTGCGCGACAAGGAACAGCGTGTTGTGGAACACATAGTCGAGCGGCGGGATCGCCAGGATGATCCCGGTAAAACCGCCGATGACGAAGGTGATCATGAACGCGAGCGAATAGAGCATCGGTACGGCAAAGCGCACCTCGCCGCGGAACATGGTCCAGATCCAGTCATAAATCTTGACCCCGGTCGGCACGCCGATCGTCATCGTCGCGATGCCGAAGACCGCGTTGATGTTGGCCGACTGCCCCATGGTGAAGAAGTGGTGCACCCAGACGGTGAAACTAAGCACCGCGATCGCCATCGTCGCCAGTACCAGCGAGACATAGCCGTACAGCTCCTTCGAGGAATAGGTGGAGACGACCTCGGAATAGACGCCAAAGGCCGGCAGGATCAGAATGTAGACCTCAGGGTGACCGAACAGCCAGAACAGGTTGGCATAGTTCATCATGTTGCCGCCGAGGTCGTTCGTGAAGAAGTGGAACCCCAGATAGCGGTCGAGGGCGAGGAGCGCGGTCGCGACGGTGAGTGCCGGCATCGCGAACAGCATCAGGATGCTGGTGCACAGGCTCGTCCAACAGAACAGCGGCATCCGCATATACGTCATGCCGGGTGCCCGGAACTTGAAGATGGTGCAGGCGATATTGATGGCGGCCAGCGTTGAGCCAATCGAGCCGAGCGTTACGGCCCATATCCAATAGTCAGGTCCGACGTCCGGGCTGAAGGCAAGGCCGGTATAGGGCGGATACCCGCTCCACCCCCCGGTCGAGAATTGGCCGACGACAAGGCTGATCATCATCAGAACCGCGCCGCCCCCGGTCAGCGACAGCGCGACCGAGTTCGCCCATGGGAACGCCATGTCGCGCGCGCCGATCTGGAGCGGCATGACATAGTTGATGATGCCGGTGAGGAAGGGCATCGCCATGAAAAAGATCATGATCGAGCCGTGGGTGGAGAACAGCTGCGAGAAGTGGTCGGACGACAGGAAGCCCGGATCGCCGACGGCCGCGGCCTGTTGCATGCGCATCAGCACGGCTTCGATCAGCGCTCGTGACAGCATCACCAACGCGATGACGACATACATGATGCCAATCTTCTTGTGATCGAGACTGGTCACCCATTCGAGCAGCGTGCCCCAGCGCCGATACCGGGTCAGCAGCGTGACGGTGACGACGAAGCCGATGATGACGAGCGATGCGGCACCGGCGCCGATGATCTCGCTGGCGGTGGGGTTCTCCCAGGCGCGGACGAAGGGCAGATCGTGCCAGCTAAAGCGGCCGAGAACCTCAGGCCAGATCGGAGGATGAGCAGTCTGCACGGGCTCAGTGCGCCTTTCGTGTGGCGGGATGCTGACCGGAATGGGGGTGCGAAGCTCCGCCCGTCGCGGTCACGACGTGATTGAAGAAGTCGCGTGGGATGCGGGCGTACGTTTCGGGTCCGGTGGTGTCCCGCCGCGAGAGCCTGGCCCAGGCGGAGGCGTCGAGTGCCTTGGTCCCCCGCTGTGCGCGGGCTACCCAGGTCGCGTAGGCGTCCGGGGTCATGCTGACGATGGGAAACTTCTGGTGAGCGAACTTGCCGCCGTTGAACTGTACGTTCTCGCCGAGATAGCGACCGGGGTGATCGGCCGCGAAGTTCAGCCGCGTCCGCATGCCCGCCATCGCATAGATCTGCCCCGCCAATTGCGGCAGCAGCAGCGATTGCATCACCGTGCCGCTGGTCAACTCGACTGCCACCGGGCGACCCGCCGGGATGGCAAGCTGGTTGACCGTGGCAATGCCCTGATCGGGATAGATGAACACCCACTTCCAATCGAGCGCGATAGCCTGAACGCGAACGGGGGTCCCTTGTCCGGTCAACCGGGTATAGGGATCATCCTTCTGCGTCGCCGGCCAGAGCAGAAAGGCGAGCAGGATGACGATGCCGATCGGGGGTATCCAGATGAACCCTTCGAGCGGCCAGGAGAACGCCCATTTTGGTCGATAGGCGTCCTTGGCGTTCGAATGCCGATAGTGCCAGGCAATCAAGGGCACGAGGATGACCACCGGGACCCATACGAAAAGCAGGATACCTGACACGACCAGGAGCAGATGTCGCTCGTGACCGGCAACCGGTCCCTGCGCATTGAGGATGCCGTGGTTGAGTGCCGCGCAGCCCGACAACACCGACAAGGCGAGGATCGCGAATCCCAGTCGGGCGAACCTCATCACGAACGACGGATCGTGGCGTGTCGATATTCCCGATCGTTGCGTGAATAGTACAGCCACAAAAGCCCCTTCGACATTGACCGGCGACGTCTGAAACGCGCGGTCTCGCGAGTAATCGACGTGTGCTGGCGCCACGATCTGCGGCATCTTCAATCACGCTATGACGCGGCTAGGATCCCGTGGAAAGGCTACTGAGCGGATATCCTCAAGCCGGTTCTGTTTTGGAGCTGACGTGCTCTTGGAACCGCCCCGGGTTTGTTGGAGGCTTCGGCGCCTGAGAAGGTGGAGCCTGTATGAGCAAGATGACGAACAAGTTTTGCGCCTGAGGTCCGCGAGCGAGCGGTACGGATGGTGCTGGATCACGAGCGCGATCACCCATCGCGATGGGCAGCGGTAGTGCCCATTGCCGAGAAGATCTGCTGCGTTCCGCAGACGCTGCCTGAGTGGGTAAAGAAGGCGGAGGTGAACAGCGGCAAGCGCGCTGGCGTTCCGACCGAGGTCGCTGACAAGATGAAGGCGCTAGAACGCGAAGTACGCGAGCTGCGACAGGCCAACGAGATCCTGCGCAAGGCATCCGCATATTTTGCCCAGGCGGGAGCTCGACCGCCCCGTTCCGGCGATGATCGCCTTCATCGACGCTCACCGTAAAGCCTATGGGGTCGAGCCGATCTGCCGCGTCTTGCCGATCGCCCATCGACGTATTTCGAGCGTGTCGCGCAGCGGCAGGATCCAATGCGCCTGTCGGCGCGGGCGCAGCGAGATCAGGTTCTCAAGCCCGAGGTGGCTCGCGTGTTCGCCGAGAACTCCGCGGTCTACGGCGTCCGCAAGGTCTGGCGGCAGATGATGCGCGATATGGGTCTACAGGGCGTGATCCGGGGCAAGCCGGTTCGCACGACGATGAGCGACAAGGCAGCGCCGTGCCCGCTGGATCACGTCAACCGCAGGTTCTACGCGCCAGCGCCGAACATGCTGTGGGTGTCGGATTTCACCCCGGCCTTCGCCGGGGCAGGCTCTACGTCGCGACCTGGGCGGGTTTCGTCTGCCTCGCCTTCGTCATAGATATCTACGCCAGGCGGATCGTGGGGTGGCGGGCGAGCAGAACGGCGCATGCAAGCTTCGTCCTCGATGCCCTGGAGCAGGCTCTCCATGATCGCTGGCCGGCCCATCGGGGCGGTCTCATCCATAACAGCGACCGGGGGTCGCAATACGTGTCCATCAAGAACACCGAGCGCCTCGCCGAAGCCGGGATCGAGCCATCGGTTGGCAGCGTCGGCGACAGCTATGACAACGCTTTGGCAGAGACGATCAATGGCCTCTACAAGGCCGAGGTGATCCACAGGCGTGGGCCGTGGCGCAGCTTTGAAGCCGTCGAATACGCCACGCTCGAATGGGTCGACCAGTTCAACCATCGCCAGCTGCTGGCGCCCATCGGCAACATCCCGCCTGCCGAAGCCAAAGAGCAATATTATGCTGCCGCGGAGAACCTGGATATGGCAGCGTAACTCACAACCCATGGCCTCCGGCAAACCCGGGGCGGTTCAGTGTTCGCCGCTGAGCGGGCCGCCACAAGGGCGACACGTTGAAGCGAAGCACCACGCCATTGCGATAGGCGGTCGATGGTCGCATAGCGTCTTTTGGCTATTTGAATGGGCTCCGCTCTCAAGCCGCCCGTGCTTCGCGCTCAAGCTGTCCAGTATTGTCCTTGACGGGAATTTCTGCCGCATTGGCTCCGATCGCGTCGCTCGGCGTTGTGCATCTGACCGACAGCGAAGCGTCGGCGATAGCCGTTGGAGCCGTCATGTCCGATCCCCACTCTCAGAACGCCGCTAAACAAGGCGAAGAGCATCGTGACGAGGAGCGGGCGGAAACGTCGTCTGCCCATCCCGATGTCTCGGATGAAAAGGCCATCACCGAGCGCGCGGAGGACGAAGCGGCGGCGAGGGGCGATTTCGCCTGAGTGACGCCTGGGGGCCGGGCCCTCGACATCCTGACCATTTCAACCGGGAGCATATGCCATGGACGACGAGCGCGTCTGGAGTTTTGAGGAAAGCCTTTGGACCCAAGGGCCGGACAATTACCGGGAAAAGGTGGATCCCGAAGTGGTGATGGTCCTGCCGCAGCCACCCTTCGTGTTGAACGGTGATGCCGCGATCGCGGCGGTCGCCGACACGCCCGTGTGGGAGCGTGCCGAGTTGAGCAAGCGGCAGGTGTCGCGGCCGCAAGAGGGGCTGATCGTCATCGGCTATCACGTCGCGGCAAGCCGGGGCGAGGAGGCTTATGAAGCCCATTGCACCTCGGTGATCCGCCGCCTGGAACACGAGGTGTGGCGGGTCGTCCAGCATCAACAGACACCGGTCCTGTCCCAGCCGCTCGCGGAGGAGTGAGGCGTGACCGCCCGAGGCGCATAGTCGATGTGCGTCGTTCTTTGGGGTGGCCAGCACTTCGCTCGCAAGCCCGTTTAAGCCAGGGCGGGGGCGGCAATCGTGGTTGCCGCCCCCGTCTGGTTGTGCCGCGAGATGGCTTTAGAAGCGGGTGCGGACCGAGAAGCTGATGTTGCGCGAAAAAACGCGCACATCCTGCGGGACGTCATAGGAACCGAAATAGCTGCGGTTGCCGTCGGCCGTCAGATTGGCTCCTTCCAGGGCCAGTGTCAGATTCTTGTTGACGTCATAGTTGATCGAGGCGTCCAGTCGCTTGACCGGATCGACGAACCGGTTGAGATATGGATTGTTCGTGTTCACTTCCCACTGGCGGCGAGACTGCCAGTTATAGGCAACACGAATATTCAGTCCGTCCTTCTCGAAGAAGCCGATCAGGTTGTACGTGTATTTCGGCACGTTGAGATAAGGGCCGAACACGAACTCGACTTCGCTGTCGAGTTTCGTTTCATCCTGGAAGCGCGGATAGGCCTGTCGGGTCAGATTGACGGTGCCGTTGGCCTGGACGCCGAAACTCTTGAGGATACCGGGCAGGAAGGTGAAGAAGGTATAGAGATTGCCTTCGATGCCACGATGACGGCCTCGCCCCAGATTATAGGGGCGGCGGATCAGAACGGGGGCGTTCGGTGCTTCCGGCAATATTTCGGGTAACGTGCGATCCCCGACCAGCCCGGACTGGTTCCATTGCCAGACGGCCAGGCTGGCCAAGCCGGTCGGCCCGAAATACCATTCGAGCGAGGCATCATATTTGGTAGTCGTAACGGCCCCCAAGCGAGGATTGCCGCCATACCCCGTCGGATTGCCCTGGCTTCGCAGGTCGAGGACCAGGCGCGGATTGATCTGATAGGCGCTCGGCCGTCCTATTTCAGAGGTATAGGCCGTACGAAGTTGCAGCTTGGGCGTGAAGTGAATGATGGCGTTCACGCTGGGCATGATGTCCAGGTAATTCCCCTTGGGACGGTTGATCACCTCCGTCGTCGTTTCGACCAGTCGGTTGTCAACATTGACGAACTGGGTCTGCCGTTGGAGAGCCGTCAGATTGGTCAGCGTGTTGACGAGGCGCGCGCCGATCACGCCGTCGATCGGGAACAGCAATTTGACGTTATAGTGCAGCATTCCGTAGCCCGCGAAACTGCCGTCCGAACCGCCGAACGCATCCAGCGGATTATATTCTGGATTTGGCGTCGCCAATTCGGGGTAGATGCCGGCCAGCCGCGCGCGGATGTCAGCGAAGCTGCTGCGGATAGAATTGCTGTCGCCGATCAACCATTCGGCGGTGGTCACGGACGGCGAGCCCTGAAAGCCTTTCCCGTTGCTGACGAGCTTATAGTTGGGCAGGCTGGCAATGGGAATGCGAAGGTTCGCATAGGATCCGCGGCCGCCCGCTTCGCGGGAATAGGTGCGGTTGTTATAGCGGAAACCCGTCTTCAGATAGTCGATAAAGCTGGAGTCGGTATATACCTTCAGGTCCCACTTTGCTTCGATGTCCGAGCTATATGTATACTGCTTACCCTGGTTGAATCCGTCGATATAGAGGTAGTTGTTCGGATCAAGAAGATCCAGGTTCTTGAACGTGAGGTTCGATCCGCCCAAGGGGTCCCGGGTGTCGTTGAAGATCACATCGAAATCCGGTTGTTGATTGAACCGAATCCAGTGGAAGATATTATTGGAATCGTTTTCGGCGCGGGTCCAATTGAGCCAGCTGTTGAACTCGAATCGTTCATTCTTGAAATCGACCTGAAAGCGCCCGTTATAGGTCGTACTTTCATGAAGACCGGAATTGCGGCCAGGGCCGAAGGGGTCGAGCGAGGTTCCCGATATTGATTTGACCAGGCGGCCGTCGTCGCTCAGGACGACATTGGACAAAATCGGCGGCGGGGCGTTCGACGACGAATAGGCGATCGGAAGGTCGAACTGGTTGTCCGACCACAACATGCGCTGCTTGAGATAGCCGCCTTCCAGCGTGATCGACCAGTGGTCGTCGGGGCGCCACTGCGTCGACACCTTGACGTCCGCGCGCTTGGACCAGCCGTCGCGGCCGGAGAAGCCGACGGCATAAGGCATATAGACATTGCGCGGAGCCGTGCTTGGCAGGAAGGTCAGTCGCGGATCGCGTGGAATCTCTGGCAACCCATTCCACCGGATAGCCTCGTTATATTGAACGTAGTTGTACGAACCATTCACCGAAAAACCCAGCTGGCCGATAGCCGTGTCGGCGTTATAGGCGACCAGCGCGCTGACATACGGGTTCACCTTCTTGACCTGATCGGCATAGTCGCCGCGCACGCTGAACGCGTAGGTGGCGCCCTTCTTGAAATCGGTCGGACGCCGCAGCGTCAGGTTGATGACGCCGGTCTGGCTGCCTTCGACCTGATCGGGCGTGCGGGTCTTATAGACCTCGATCGCCGCAACCATGTCGGACGAGATGTCATTCAGATAGGTGGTGCGGTCGCCCGCTGAGAAGGTCGGCGATCCATTGATCGTCGTCATGACGCCGCCCAGGCCGCGAATCAGGACATCGCCGCCTTCGCCGCGATTGCGGTCGATCGTGACGCCGGGGACGCGGGCGAGCGCCTCGGGAATGTTCTTGTCAGGCAACTTACCGATGTCCTGGGCGACGACGACGTCGACGATCTGCGAGGCGCGGCGCTTGGCGCTGCGCGCCGATTTCAGATTCTCGCGAAGCCCCATGACGACGATATCGCCCTGCAGGCGGCCATTGTCGTTATAGACCTTGGGCTGCGATTCGCTGCTTTTCGAGGCGTCCTTTTCGAGTCGTTCCTCGCGCTTCGTCAGCTTGCGCTTCTGCTTCGGCGGCTTTTTGCCCGTCAGAATTTTCTGCGCCTTTTGAGTGGCATCCGGCGCTTTTTGCGCTGCGGCCGGATCGACCGGAAGTGCAGCGACCAGTGCAGTAAAGGCAACCCCGCTTGCGAGCCCGCGTATGGACAGCATCCTAACCTCCCCCTAAAACGTTTACGGCAACTTTGTTGCTCAGCGATACGCAATGTATCTAGACTTTTAAAGTCCGACAACTTAAAACGTGCATATAGGTCGAATCCGGCGTCGAAATTGTGGTGAGGCGCCAGGAAGTGTCGTCGATGGTGGATGTTATGACCCCATAGAGGGTCGGACATCGCGTGACGCCGGCGGTCAACAGGGCGCGGCGGCGAACAAAAAGGGGAGGGAAATGAAAGACATCGAAACCATATCCATGGACCAGGACGTTCCCGTAGGAACGGGGCGTCGCGAACTCTTCGCCGCGATGTTGGCCGGCATGGCGATCATCGGCACCTCTGGATCGGCATCGGCGCAGACGTTGGTGTCGTCGGACGTGACGGCACTGCAGGTCGCGTTGAATCTCCATTATCTGTCGACCAACATGCTGCAGCTGGCCATTTACGGCGTGAATCGTCAGTTGCCCGCGCAATATATCCGGGGGGGCGAAACCACGGATCAGCCGGGCGTCTCGGCGACCTCGGCGAAGCAGGTGGCCTTTCCGGTCGGAACCCGCGACATCCAGGCCCGAATCCAGGAAATCGGCGATTCGCTCTGGTACCGGACGCTGATGTTGCGTGCCCTGTTGCGGGCGGATGCCCCGGCACAGAAGCAGATCGACATGACGGCGGAGCGTTTCACCGCCATGTTCCGCATGGCCGGGGCGATCGGTCCGAACGAGACGTTCGATCCCTATGCCTCGCCGTTGAACCTGGCGCTGGCGGCGGAGACGGTCATGGCCGTGCAGGCGACCACGCTCGCCAATCTGGCGTCGCAGTTCACCCATGTCATCCTGCGATCGTCGATGCTGGCGCTGGCCATGGCCACCGCCAACGACGTCACGACGCTGCGGACCATTTTGATGGCCGGCTCCACCACCCGACCCGAGCTGGTGACGATGGTCGACCGCATCGCCGCCTGGCGCAACACCATCGACGGTCCGACGACGACCGATCGCGGCATGTCGCCGGTCGTGATCAACGGCCAGACGACGGCGCGGCTCAGCCTGACGGGCGACGATGGTCTTCACCTGACGCGTACGCCGGCGCAGGCGCTCAACGTTCTGTTCATGACCTCGGCCGCGGCGACCCAGGGCGGGTTCTTCCCGACCGGGATCAACGGGACGATCAAGACCAGCGCCGCGAACTGACCGCAACAGACTGATTCCCAAAGGGGGATGACATGACGATTTCCGACAAGGAACTGGGCGCGTTCGATGCCACGCGTCGCCAGATGATCCGCTGGTTCGGCACCGCCTCGGTGATGGCGGGCGGGCTGGCTCTGCTCGAAGGCTGCAAGGACGACGTCGTGGGTTCGGAAAATGCGCCGACGCCGACGCCGACGTCCACGGGAACCGCGACCGGCTCGCAATCCGGGCCGCCCGCCTATACCGCCACCGACAACGACCGGCTGAACTTCGTACTTCAGGTCCATTATCTCTATGGTGCCTATCTGGTGCGTGGCCTGAACGGCGGCACCTTGCCCGCGACCCTCACGACCGGCACCGGCACGGCGGGGAGCGTCAGCGGGGGGCAGGCGGTGACCTTCACCGACCCCATGACGCAGGCGGCGGTCAACGAGATCGCCAACGCCGTGATCGGCCGGATCGGTTTCCTGCGTCGCACGCTGGGATCGGCGGCGACGGCGCAGCCGGCGATCAATATTGCCGGCGGGCAGAACGGACCGTTCGACGCGATCGCGCGCGTTCCCTCCACGACTGCGCCGACCACCTATTTCAACCCCTATGCCTCACAGGACGAATTCCTGCTGGGGGCGGTGGCCCTCTCGTCGGTGGCGACGACCACGGCCAAGGATCAAGGGTATCAGGTCGGCACCAGCATGGCGGGGCCGGTGGCGGCGTTGGCCGCCGGGGCCGGGGCGAGTGACGGCGTCATCCGCAATGCGCTGTACCAGCGGTCGATTCTCCAGAAGCGATCGTTGCCGGAGACCGAGATCCTGTTCGAACGGTCCTGGCGCATGGCGGAGGCTCGCAACCGGCTCGATGGCCCCCGCGACCTGGATCACGGCATCGGATGGTTCGATGGTTCGGAGAATTTCGGTTCGCGCATCGTCCTGCGCGACGGTAGCAACTGGATCGCCCTGGGACGCACCCCTGAGGAGGCGTTGGGTATTCTCTACGCCAATGGTGCGTCGGTTGCCTCGGGCGGGTTCTTCCCGAACGGCGTCAACGGGCTGATCAAGACCAGCGGGATCAACGTCGGCTGATCCTTCCGGTCACGTGCCGCCGGGGCCCCTCTCCGCCGGCGCGTGAAACCTTGCATGCGAAGAGGGTTTCGGAACCCTCTTCGCCTTTTGCGACCGCGCGACCGATGCCGCGCATCGACGGCATGGCATCGAAGGGGGGCGAGGGGGTGGTTCCTATGCCGCCGTGCCCGAATCGCCCCGTGTCAGCCGATCGATGGCCACCGCCGTCACCACGGCTTGCAGCACATGGATCGCCCAGCGTTTGGTCGCCTTGCGCGCGCCCGCGGCGATCTCGCCCTGGGTGATGCCCAGGATCGGCGCGATACCGGCGATGTTCACCGCATACAGCGCCGTGCCGTAAAGCGCTCCCAGCGTCGCGGGCGGTAGATCGGGCATCGCCCGGCGCAGCGGGGGATAGAGCGCGGCGAAACCGACCGAGGCGCCCAGATGATTGGCCAGCTCAACCGCACTGGTCCCGGCATCGCCGATCACCGCGCGCGACCCGGTATGCCGATCGATCCAGTCCACCGAATCGCGGTCCAGCGTCTTGCCCAGCACGCCCGACTTGCGCCCCGCCACCATCGCGGCCGTCGTCACGAGGCCGGCCAGAAGCCCGCCGATCACCACCGCATTGCCGGTCTTCATGTCATGTTCCTGTGGTTGCCCACGTTCAAAACTCGACAGGGCGCGGCCGGGTCCGTCTCATTGCGGCGCTGGAAACCGATCCCGTGCGTTCACCATCGGCATGATGGGAGTGGAGACGCATGGACAAGGCGACCGATGAACGATGGATGCGGCTGGCGCTGGAGGTCGCGCGGTCCAAGGGCAGCGATCCGTCGACCTCTCCGCTGGGCTGCGTGATCGTTCGCGGTGACGCCGTGCTGGCCGCCGAGCGCAACCAGACGCACGAACTGCCCGATGCGACCGCCCATGCCGAGATGATGGCGATCCGGCGCGCCTGCGAAAGCCTGGGCGAGATGGAGCTTCGCGACGCGACGCTCTATTCGACATTGCAACCCTGCGGCATGTGCACGATGGCGTCGATCTGGTCCAAGGTCGGCCGCGTCGTCTATGGCGCGGGGCGGGCCGACGTCCACCCCATGTATTTCGAGGCACGGCATGTCGACACGCTCGGCTTCATCGCCGATGCCTATCGCGACGATATCGTGATCGAAGGCGGCTGTCTGGCCGAGGAATGCGCCCGGCTATACTATGGCCCCGATGACGATCTGCCGGTCGAGGACCAGGCCAATCTCTAGCCAGGGATCGCGCCGCGATCGATCGGATGGTCCCGTCCCCTGACGCAGGCGCGCGTCCCCAAGCCGGATTGCGTGGATGCCACCGGGCATGGAATATGCCCGCATGGGCCGACAGGCCCCGCGCCACCATGGGCATGGGGCGAACCATGAGGTGGCGGATATGGACGCGTTCGCAAAGGCGACCGACAGGAGCGGGGAACCCGGACCCGGCACCGATCCGTCATGGGCGGCGCCGGACCCGCTCTGCCGCCTCGACGATGTGGTCATCACCGAAGCACTGGCGCACCGGCCGACGCGTGCCGCCGACCACCGGCTGGAGGCCGATGTCACGGCGACGCTGGCCGAGGAGCTGGCGTCCCGGCCCGAAAGGCTGTTGCAGACACTGTGCGAATGTCTGGTCGCGACGGGCGTGGCCGGTTCTGCCGGCGTCAGCCTGCTGGAGAGCGCGGACGGTAGTACGCGGTTTCAATGGGTTGCGCTGGCGGGGGCCTGGTCCGCGTTTCGCGGCGGGGTGATGCCGATCGACGCCAGCCCATGCGGCGTCGTGGTGGCCCGTCGCGAGATGCAGCTGTTCGAGAACCCCGCGCGCTTCTTCGGCGGCGGCGATCTCGAGCCGCCGGTCCACGAACTGCTGCTGGTCCCCATTTTCCATGCGGGCGAGCCGATCGGCACGCTCTGGACCATCGCGCATGATCCCAGGCGCAAGTTCGACCGCGAGGACGGCCGGCTGCTCGATCGGTTGAGCCGTTTCGCGGCGGCGGGCTATCAGATGAGCCGCGCCCTGCAAGCGGCGCGGATCAGCCAGTCCGAGTTGGAGGTCCGCGTCGAGGAGCGGTCGAAGGCGCTGCGCGAAAGCGAGGAACGCCAGGTGTTCCTGCTCCAGCTGTCCGACGCGTTGCGGGGAGAGACCAATGTCGCGGGGGTCGCGCGCTGTGGCTTGGCCTTGCTGGCCGAGCGGCTGGCGCTCGACCGATGCTATATCGCGCATGGTACGCCGGGCACCGACCGGATCGACATCGTCGACCAGGTCGGGGGGGATCGCACCCCGCCGTTGCCGGGCCGCATCCGGCGGTCCGATTTCCCGCAGGCGGCGCGGGCGGCGCTGGAGCGGGCGCTGGCGTTGGAGGACGTATCGACGGTGGCGGAGCTTGGCGAGGCGGAGCGGCGGCGGCTGCGCGAACTGGGGATCGGCGCGCTGATCGCGGTGGTGCCGCACAAGGGGCAGAAGGCGCCGATATGCTCGCTGGGTGTGATCAGCGCCGAACCCCGGCGCTGGACACGCTGTGACATCGCCCTGATCGAAGACGTCGCCGAGCGGCTGTGGACCGCGATGGAGCATGTCCGCATCCAGGCGACCTTGCGTGCCAGCGAGGAACGGCTGCGACGGTTCGGCGAAGCGTCGCAGGACATATTGTGGCTGCGCGATGCCGACACGCTGAGATGGGAGTATCTGACCCCGGCGTTCGAGGCGATCTATGGCCTGGCGCGCGACCATATGCTGGCGGGCGATCACTATCGGGGCTGGCTGGCGATGATCGTTCCCGACGACCGGCCGCGCGCCGAACACCATATCGGGCGCGTGCGCGGCGGCGAACATGGTGTCGTGGAATATCGCATCCGACGCCCCGGTGACGGTGCGATCCGCTGGCTTCGCGATACCGGCTTTCCGATCGCCGACGAACAGGGCCAAATCCGGCTGATCGGCGGTATCGGCGAGGATATCACCGACGCCAAGCTGGTGCAGGACCGGATCGAACGCAGCGAGGAGCGGTTGCGCAACGCGGTCGAGGTCGGGGGCCTCGGCCTGTGGGACTGGGACGTCACCACCGACGAGATACACTGGTCGGACGAGCATTTCCGCATGGAGGGCTATGCCGTCAACGAGGTGCGGCCCAGCTACGAGAACTGGATCGCGCGCGTTCACCCCGACGACCGGGCGCAGACCGAGACGCTGCTGGACGCCGCGCGGGTCGGCAATGGCGCGTTCGCCCATGAGTTTCGCGTCGTCCACCCCGACGGCTCGATCCACTGGCTCCAGAGCCGTGGGCGGTTCTTTTATGAACGGGGGCGCGCGACCCGCATGGTCGGTGCGATCGTCGAGACCACCGATCGCCGGATGTGGGACGAGCGGCAACAGGTGCTGATCGCGGAGTTGCAGCACCGGACCCGCAACCTGATCGGGGTGGTGCGCTCGACCGCCGAGAAGACCGCGCGGTCGAGTACGACGTTGGCCGAGTTCGACGAGAAGTTCCGGGATCGGCTGGACGCGCTGTCACGGGTCCAGAACCTTCTGTCGCGGCTCAACGACCATGACCGCGTGACCTTTGAGGACCTGATCCGCACCGAGGTGTCGGCGCTGGGCGGCGGGCCGGACCGGGTGACGCTCGACGGGCCGGCGGGGGTGCGGCTGCGCTCCTCGACCGTGCAGATGCTGGCGATGGCGCTGCATGAACTGGGGACCAACGCCGCCAAATATGGGGCACTGGCGCATCCGGCTGGGCGGTTGACGATTTGCTGGTCGCTCGAACCGGCCAGCGCGGAGATGCGGCCTTGGCTGCACATCGACTGGCGCGAGACGGGCGTGCCGATGCCGCCCGAGGGCGCCGCGCCGCAAGGCACGGGGCAGGGGCGCGAACTGATCGAACGCGCGCTACCCTATCAGATGAACGCCCGCACCACCTATCGGCTGGAGGCCGACGGCGTCCATTGCACCATCGCCATCCCGCTTTCTCTCAGCGAGCCGGAGGGGAACGCCGCCTGACGTGGCGGCTGGCGTTCAGCGTGGCAGGATGCGGTCCGCGCGGTCATGTTCGGTATGCAGGAACCCGAAATAGCCCGCGACCAGCGCCAGCAGCGCGTGCAGCCAGATATCGTTGCCGTACAGCGGCACCAGCCCGAACAGAGTGTTCGTCGCCGGTATCAACCCCAGCAGCGTCAGCACGGCATAGATCACCGCCACGCCCCGCGCATAGCCGAACGACCCCGCGATGCTGCGCGCGGCGAGCAGGCCCCAGACGCCGAAGGCCAGATGCACCAGATTGTGCAGGATGTTGACGGGAAACAGCCCCAGCGCCAGCCGCGAGGCGGCGGTAACATGAAGGTCGGGATGGGCGTGAAGCGGTGACAGCCCCGGCACGAAGCCGGCCGCCCCCGCCACCAGAAAGACAAGACCGAACACGGTCGCGAATAGCCTGACCGACATGGAACATCCTCTCTTGCGTATCGCCCACCAGCGTTCGCCGGGCGGCCGGGGTTCCCGATCCTGATCCAGGTCAGTGCCATTTTAAAGCATAGTTATCCATTTGATAGAAATGGTAAAAATACGGAACCTGCCGATCGGACCCCGGTTGGGGCGACATGCGTATCCATCACCTCAACTGCGGCACCGACTGCCCCCTGGGCGGGGCGCTGTTCGACGGATGCAGTCGCGGGCCGCTGGGGCATCTGGTGTGCCATTGCCTGTTGGTCGAAACCGATCATAGCGGTCTGGTGCTGGTCGATACGGGCTATGGCCTGAAGGACGTCGCGCATCCGCATCGCCATCCCGATCCGCGCATCACCCTGCCATGGCGCGCGATGCTCAACATCCGCCTGCGCGAACACGAAACCGCGATCCGCCAGATCGAGGCGCTGGGGCATGATCCGCGCGACGTGCGCCACATCCTGCTCACCCATCTCGACTTCGATCATGCCGGCGGGCTGGAGGATTTTCCGAATGCCACGGTGCATGTGATGCGCCGCGAATATGACGATGCGGCCGGCCCCCATGCCGGCATCGTCGCGCGCAACCGCTGGCGGTCGCGGCAATGGGACGGCATCACCCGCTGGCGGCTTCATGGTGCCGGGGGCGAGCCATGGTTCGGGTTCGATTCGGTCCGCGACCTGCCCGGTCTGCCGCCCGAAATCCTGCTGGTGCCCTTGCCCGGGCATACATGGGGCCATGCCGGGGTTGCGATCCGACAGGATGGCGGCCGCTGGCTGCTTCATGCCGGCGACGCCTATTTCTATCGTGGCGAGATGCGGCAGGCGCGGCGGCGCTGCACGCCCGGCCTGCGCGCCTATCAGCGGTTGATGGAGGTCGACGCCGCCAGCCGCATCGCCAACCAGGCCCGGCTGCGCACGCTGTCGATCGAGCGGCGCGACGAGGTGACGCTGACCTGCGCGCATGATCCGGTCGAATTGGAACGCTGCCGCCTAGGCGATCCGCTTTGAGGCTGCTCGACTAGCGGGCGGATATGCGCCACGCTCGCGCGATGGATGTGAGGGGATAGAGCATGGCGAATCATGCGGTGGCAATCGTACCGACCAGCGACATGGAAGCCAGCACCGCCTTCTACGCGCTGCTCGGCCCTTCCGTGGCGGCGGATTTCGGGGCGTATCGCATCCTGGAGGACGGCCGTGGCTGGCACCTCCACCTCAATCACATGCCGGGTTGGCCGGCGCGGGTGGAAGACAATCCCTTCGGCCTGTACCTCTATGTCGAGGATGTCGACGCCGTCGCCGACCGGGTGCGCGACCGGATCATCGAACCGGACGCGCCGCATGCCAAGCCGTGGGGCACCTATGAATTCGCGGTCAGCGACCCCAGCGGGGTGCTGATACGGATCGGGCGGATCATGCGCTGACACGAGGAGGCGTGGAATA